>JABTUZ010000002.1:820000-1035000 GCA_015075105.1 Leptospiraceae bacterium
TCTTGGCTACAGATACGACTATTTCTTTTTTCTTTAGGATTGAAAAAAGGCGAGTTTCCTGTGAAAATACAGATTCAAAATATACGAATATAAATATAAAAAAAATTATTATTTTTTTATTGTGCATTGTTCTACTCTCAAAAATTTATGACTAGTCTGTGAGTAGGTAGCTTCACAAGTGAGTCATTTTTTCTAAACAAATTATTTCAAAACTACAATGTCAATCTGATTATTTCAGAATCTCAAATTCTGTACGCCTGTTTTTCTTACTGGCAAAGTCATCGTCTGAATTAATCAGAGGAAGGCTCGAGCCTTTTCCTTCCGTAAAAATTCGATTGGAGTCAATTTTTTTCTGAATCATGTACTCTTTTACGGCGATTGCACGGTTTTCGGAAAGAATTTTATTTGCGTCTAAATCTCCTGTAAGGTCTGTATGCCCGGTGATCTTTACCTTTTTGTCCGGGTTTTTTCGTAAAAATTCCACTACCTTGTCTAAGGCAGGCTCTGATTCTGCTAAAATTTTACTCGAGTTTCTCTCAAAATAGATGTTATTTAGGGTGATTTTATTTCTAATTTTCAACATCTCTGAAATGTCTTTTTCAGAGATTTCAGTTCCCTCGTAGATGTCATAACTTTTCCCGGGCTCTTTTCTGCAAAAAATGAAACTATTGTTGGAGTGGTTCTGGATAATATAGGCTTCGTCTCCAACTGTATTAATCTCCGGACCAAGATTTTCTATCGTAATATTATTATCTGAATGGATTTTAGCCCTGTATATATCGTAACCTCCATAACCTTTTTCACGATTGGAAGAAAATAAAATTTCTTTTCCATCGTCTGACACTATAGCAGCGATATTAGAGCTGTCGTCGTTTATAGGAAAAGGAAGAGGTTTTGGCTCGCTCCAATTTCTCCCATCATAAACAGAAGAGTAAATTTTTGCTTTTTGAAGCTCACCAAAAGGGTACCTTGTAAAGTACAATGTGTTTCCTGATAGAAAAGGATTTTCTTCAATAGCAGAAGTATTGATTCTACCAGAAAGGGATTTTGGTTCAGTCCAAACATTATTTTTGAAATCAGAAAAATAAATATCTCTGGATACTCCAATTTTTCCATTTGGAAAAATGAATTCTTTGGATCCATCTCGATTAGAAGAAAACAAAATACTTTTAGAACTTTTATTCTCAAAAATAAAAGGGCTCCCATCGTCATAAGGGGAATTTAACTCTTCAAGAGGCATCGGAATAGACCACTTGTTTTCTTTTCGGATAGCCTTATACAAATCTGTGTAATTGGCACCTTTTCTTTTTGAATAAAAATACAATTCAAGCCCGTCTTTGGAAATAGATGGACCAAACTCCTGAAACTCTGTATTGATATTTCCAGAGATAGGCTCTACTTTAAATATAGGTTGAGCTGAAATTGGAAATATGAATAAACACAATAGAATTAGTATGAATTTTTTCATAATCGAATTTATTTAAGTAGAAAGAATAGATTTTACAACTTCAAGTATTTTTTTTGGTGAAAAAGGTTTTGTTATAAATTCATTCCCACCAACTTCTATAGCTTTTTCTCTGTCAGAGGATTGTCCTTTTGCAGTTAAGAAAACAATGGGTGTTGATTCAAACTCTTTGATATTGCGAATTTCTCTCGTGGCTTCAAATCCGTCTTTTACGGGCATCATTATATCCATAAAAATTAAATCAGGTTTTATTTCGATAGTTTTGGCAACTCCTATCGCTCCATTTCTTGCAACTTCAACTTGAAATCCTTCGCTGACTAAAATATCTGTGAGTATTCTGGAAATTTGAGGTTGGTCATCTACGATCAGAATTTTCTTCACTTTATCCCCTAAAAAGCATATAAAATATATAGAAAATATTATTCAGTAAACGTAAACATATTTTAGATATTTATGACGCTACTGCAAAAACCCATTTCAGGGCTTTTTACAACGCTAGAAAATGGCACTTTTATTGGCTTTTTGAACAATTGCTTTTTCAAAAACAGTTTTTTGCAGGTACGCCATTTATAAAAGGAATCTAAATATTTATTGCTTAACCGGTATAAGATATTATTCTCAGTAAACAATAAATTAAGTTCAGGTCAAAGGGAATTTCCATGCAGAATGAAAAGTTTGAAGCAGTCCAAAAGGTTATAAACTCCAGAATTAGCTGTAGAGGTTTTCTTGATAAACCTGTCTCAGAAGAAATTCTGAAAGAAATTGTAGAGCTTTCTGAAAGGTCTCCTACTTGGAAAAATGCACAGAGCTATGAACTCATCGCTGTAAGCGGGAACTTAAAAAATACGATTTGTGAAGAGCTTATCGAAAAAGCAAAAACAGGGGCTTTACCAAATTCTGATTTTCCGTACGAGACAAACTATCCTTCTAAAATTAAAAAAAGAATCATGGAGCTCGCAATGGAATTTTATGGTCATCTAAAAATTGAAAGAAAAGATAAACCAAAAAGAGAAATCCAAATGCTTAAAAATTTTTCTGGGTTTGGGTCGCCTACGATTGTATTTTGCTTAATTCCTTCTAGTTTAAGAGAATGGGCAATTTTAGATTTAGGAATTTTTCTCGGTCATGTAGTTATTGCAGCAGAATCAAAAGGTCTTTCAACTTGTTTGCAGGCAGCTTTAGTATCGTATCCCGATATTATACGGAAATATTTGAATATCGGGATAGACAAATCTATTGCAGTTGGTTTTTCAATAGGGTACAAAGACGACTCAGAATTAGCAAATTCATTCTATTCAAAAAGAGTACCGATTGATGAAATCCTTCGGTTTGCAAGATGATTTTATATAAATGGAAAAAAAATGGATATTGATATAGAAAAAATTTCAGGTAGGATCGTAACACACGAAAAAGATTTTTTTGGAACTATTTTTTTTAGCAATAAGATAGGTCTTATTCAAGATGTGGTTTCGGCTGAGTCTGAAAGTTTACAGAGAAGTTATTCACTTACCGATTGTGTGATTTTTCCCGGATTTGGGGATATCCACATTCACGCAAGAGAGGACGAGTCACAAAAACAAATCTATAAAGAAGATTTTCAAAGCGTTTCGCATGCAGCCCTAAACGGTGGAGTAGTCCATATAGCTGATATGCCAAATAACCCAATACCACCTATTGACGATGATAGTTACAAAAAAAAAGACAGCCTTGCACAAAAAAAATCACCGATTTTGATTACTCTATACGCTGGGATTGGACCTAACACTAAACCACTTTCCAGAAAAGTTCCCTATAAAGTTTTTATGGGCCCTTCGATTGGCGAATTGTATTTTAAGACAAACGAAGAGCTTGAGGACGTTATGCGCCACTATAGAGGAGAAAATGTTAGCTTCCACTGTGAAGACCCTATTATTTTAGAAAACCATAAGGGTGAAAAATTGCACGAAGATAGAAGACCTCCATTAGCAGAAATAACTGCAACTGAGTTTGCTATTTACTTAATTGAAAAATACGATCTAAAAGGAAAACTCTGCCATTACTCTACAAAAGAAGGATTAAAAAAAATTATCGAAGCAAAAAAAAGACACTTATCTGTCACTTGTGAGGTTACGCCCACCCATTTGTTTTTTGACAGATCTATGATTACAAGTGAGAATTTTTTTTGGTTTCAGATGAATCCCCCTTTAAGAGAAAAAGAAGACAAAGAGGCTTTACTAAATTCTCTGATTCAAGGTGATATAGACTACCTTGCTACAGATCATGCTCCTCACACAATTGAAGAAAAGAAAAAAGGAATTAGTGGGATTTCTCAATTAGACACGTATTCGCTATTCGTAACTTGGCTCATCAACGAAAAAAAAGTACCCTTAAAAAGAATAGCAGAGGTCTGTGCTAAAAATCCGGGAGATTTTGTAAATGGATTTTTACCAGAAAAATACGGTAAAGGATTTGGTAGAATTGAAAAAGGATATTCTGCGAGTTTCACAATTTTAAATTTACGAGAAAAAACTATATTTCAAAAAGAAATGATAAAAAGCAAAAGCGGCTGGTCTCCTTATGAAGGGTTTTCATTTCCAGGAAAATTAGAAGCGGTATATTTCCACGGAAGAAAAGTTTAATTTGGAAACAAAATTCTGCCTTCACTAAATCTTGTCCTAATTTCATATTTTTCTAAATCGCTGATCTTCCCAGATTTCTCTGCATCTTCTCTTGCCTCAATCGCAATAGATTCATCTTTTTGTAAGTCTGCAATTTTAAAATCGGGAAGCCCACTCTGACGAAGCCCTAGTAATTCCCCCGGCCCACGTATTTTTAAATCTGTTTCTGCAAGAGAAAACCCGTCCTCTGTAGAAACTATTGCATCCAATCTCATGTTAGCGTCTTCACTAACCTTATTTGGAGTGATCAATATACAAAAACTTTCCTTATCTCCCCTTCCCACTCTCCCTCTAAGCTGGTGAAGCTGTGAAATTCCAAACCGGTCTGCATTTTCGACTATAAGCATTGTTGCATTTGGAATATCTATACCTACTTCTATTACTGTTGTTGTTACTAAAATATGGATTTCATTTTTTTTAAACTTCTCCATGACTAAGTTTTTCTCTTCAGATTTCATTTTTCCGTGAAGTAGTCCTACAGAATATTCTTTGAAAATAGTTTTGCGTAGCTCTTCATAAGCGTCGATGCAAGACTGTAGGTCTAATTTTTCTGATTCTTCTATTAAAGGATAAACGATAAAGCACTGTCTTTTCTCGTTTAAATATTTTTTTATAGAATTGTAAACTGAGGCTCTTTTTTCTTCCCGAACCCATTTAGTTGTAATTGGTTTTCTACCGATTGGTTTATTTTTAATTAAAACTAATTTTAAGTCCCCGTAAATTGTAAGAGTTAGAGATCTCGGAATTGGAGTCGCAGTCATTGCTATGATGTCGGGATTTTTTCCTTTTGCTCGAATAGATTCTCTTTGCTCTACTCCAAACTTATGTTGCTCATCAATTATGACTAAGCCAAGGTCTTTAAACTCTACATCGTCTTGAAAAAGTGTATGAGTTCCAACAACCATAGAAATCCCACCGGTTTTTAAATCGTGCAATTTTTCTTTTCTTGTTTTTTCTTTTTCTTTACCTACCAATAACTCAATTCCCAAAAATGGAAAGTTACCGAGTAAGTTCAAAATAGATAGGTAGTGTTGCCTCGCTAAAATCTCAGTAGGTGCAACAAAACATACTTGAATAGAATTTTCAATATAGTGTAGGGCAATTAAAAGTGCAGTGATAGTTTTTCCTGAGCCTACATCTCCTTGGAGTAAAACAGCCATAGGCTTTTCTACTTTTGCAAGGTCTAAGATTTGACTGACTGCACCTTCTTGGTCTTCTGTTAATTTGAAAGGTAGATTTCTTTTTAGCTTATCTGCTGTAGATGAGTTTGGAAGAGGCCATAAAATTCTTTTTATTTCATTTCTTTTTTCTTGTTTAAATAACATAAGCAAGTGAAAAAAATAAAACTCTTCGTAAATAAACCTTCTTCTTGCTTCCTGCAAAGACTCATCACTTGAAGGAAAATGGATTTCAGTAAAAGATTTTTTTCTGTCATACATTTTTCTTTTCTTTAAAATCTCTTTTGGCAGAATTTCTTCTACAGAAATAGAACTACTCTCCATAAAAATAATTACTTGCTTGATTAGTCTTCTAAACCCTCTGGAGTCTAATCCATCGGATTTCAGAGTTTCTGTGGAATGATAAAGTGGAATAATTCTTCCTGAATGAAGTAAGTCCTCAGGGTCATCAGAAGAAACTATTTCAATTTCAGGGTGAACGATTTGTAAACCTCTAAAATAGTCGAGCTTTCCTGATACTGCTACAACCATTCCTTCTTTGAATAAATTTTTGTAATAGGGGAGACCTTTGAAAAATATCAGTGAAATTCTTTCGTTTCTGGAAGTTACAACACCTACAACAAGTCTGGATTTTTTCCCGTGTGCAAGATAGAAATCTTGTACGGTTACAAGTAGTGTTACGTTAGTTGCCGTCGTAAGCACTACAGAAGAAGTTAAGTTTCTGTCAAGATAACGTCTTGGAAAATAATAGAGTAGATCAGAAAAATTTTCTATATTTATAGACTTTAGCGATTCTTTTTTTTTGGGACCCACACCTTTCAACAACTCAACAGAATCTGTTAAAGAAAATTCTTTCATTAGAAATCTAAATTTTCCTCATGTGTTTCTGAATTTTCTTCTTCAAATAAACCAAGGTAGCAATACCTACATCCATAAATATGAACTTGTTTTTTTCCGTTGGATTGAATTTCTTTACTCATGGCTGCATACAAAAATTCTGTTTTCTTTAGAGCCTTACCGCAACAAGGACAAATTCTTGGGCGTTGGACTTCCGGGTTCCAGTTCTTGCCATATACATGTCTTGGGTCTATTCCATCAAAGTCTTCTTCTTTTTTTTCTCTAATCTTTTGTATTTTGTCAAGTTTAGATTTTTCATAAGTAGAAAGCAAATACAAGAAAAGTCCACCTGTTCCTACGATTGCACAAAGTGTTAGAAATGTTACCATTTTATGTGTTTAAGTAGGAGCTAATTTTTTTTGCCATAGATTCAGGAACTTTAAAACCTTCGTCTTGCAATCTTTCTACATATTTTTTGAAAGAGTAAGAATGTTGAGAAGAGTGGATTAGACCGTAAAAACAATCGGCAAGAGAAGTTTCAATCGAAATGCAAAGCTCTTCATTTGCACTTAAGCGATTTTCGTATTTACGTAAAAGTTTTCTATTCACACTTCTGCAAATAGATCTATAAAAACCAAATTTTACTAAATGAATCGAGTTTTGGTTTCCAGTCTCTAAATCATAGTCCAATTGATTTAAGTTTATACAATCTACGATTTGAACAGGATAAGAGTGGCTTGTATATTCATAGACTAATGTATTAATAAGTAGATTTTTATACAAATTTAACCGCGAACAATTTTCAGGGTCGCACTCTCCGAGACGGTTGTTGTCGCACCTCATATAGATCACAACATCTGTGTCAGAGTGCTCTCTTGCTTGTCCGAAATTTACAGATCCCATCAAATCAAACGCTACCTCGTCTCCCGATTTACTGATCATTTCTGAAAATTTTTTAAAATCCCTTGTCCTTTGTCTGGACACAGTTGTTTCGTGAGACCTGAAAAATCGCTTCAGCCCATTGAATTCTTTTATAATCGGGTGGTTTCTGAATCTTTTTAGTCCCATTATTTCCTTATAAAATTTTCCGGTGGTACTTCCGAATTTTCCATAACAAAAGCTGCCTTTAGCTCATCACCTGTGCAATCTACTTCAATCAAAGTTACCGCTTTATTTGACACTAAACGATTTAGTTTTATACTCTGAACTTGGCGATTTTCTAAAATAATTTCAGAAAAAAATCCACCTTCTTGGTATCCGTAGATCGAATCTACCCCCCCGAAATTAGAAGGATTCAAAAAAATAGACTTATTCTTTTTCAAAACCCCTTGGTCTTCGTGGACATGCCCGGATAAAACCAATAAAGGGGAATGCTCGTCTAAATATCTGCGAATTCCTTGTGATCCGATATGACCAAATCCTGGGATAGTATCTAAATATCCGTAAGCCGGGTTGTGTATCACCACTACATCGGGCAATTCTTCCATAAAAAATTCTTCAGGCTCGCTATAATTTGACCCATTTCTATTGTATTCATGAAACTTAACCGCTAGTTTTTCCGGTATTCCTGATGTTGTAATCGGTGCTCCTCCGTAACCGGCGAATTTTATATCTTCAAATTCAAAAGTTTTTCTGTGCAGGTCTCTTTCAAATAGAGCCGTATATTGTAAGTCTATGTCGTAATTCCCAGGCAAAAGCCAAGTAGGAGACTTGGCGTATTTGTTTAGGAGTTTTTCTATGATTTCATATTTCTCTTTCATAGTCTTTGCAGCAAGATTAAAAAGAACTCTGTACTCTACAGATTTATTATAAACTTTTTCAGAATATTTTTCCGGAAAGCGAATCACCCTTGTAGCAAAATCATAAGCAGTAAGATCAGACTGAGTTTCTTTTAGAATTATAGAAAGCTCTTCCTGGGATGAGCAAAACTCTATAATTTTTTCGGGATTAAAAAAAGCTTTATAAATAATATCCCCGGAAAGTAAATATAGATCGGGAGATGTTTCTAATAGAATTTGTTTTAAATTCTGAAGTCCATCGTGTATATCTGTGATATATACGATTTTCATAATCGCTTAACGCCTCCAAAGCAATTTTAAAGAATCGCTTCCCTCGTCAATTTCATCCAATCGGATAAACTCAGGACCAAAAAAATCCAATAGCGCTCTAAGAATTGTGCTGGAACGAACATAGAAAAAAATTTCTCCCTTATAGGGATATATTCTGGAAATAGAAATTTTTCCTGCAATAGATGGAATTTTTTCTAAAAAATAATTAATATTGAATTTGATCTCATTGTTTAGCCTTGTAGAAGATAGAACCTCAGGAATCACTTCCACAATAGATTCCAATATCATTCTACGATGGAAAAAATCAAATCTGGAAAGAAGTCTGATCAAATCAAATTTTTTCTTTTTATGATTTTCAAGACGAAAACTTACTACTTTAAATCGAATGATATTATTTTTTACCCAAACAGGATCTAAAATAGCATAAAAATTCAGGGCAGATACCCTCCAAAGTCTGGCAAGCGGGTAATGAAGTACGCTATAGTATCCTTCTAAATTCAATTTTCCATTTTCAGAATCGAATGTGAGCTTTTTTAAATTATCTGTCTTTTCTACAACTTCGGTTTGAATTACTTTATTCAGAGAGTTCAGATTAAGAGTGACCCTATAGTTATCTTTTTCTAAGTGGTGGGTTGGGATTTTTTTTAAAAATAAATCAAAAGGATTTATACTGAAAAAATCTGGTAATTTTTCAGGGAAAAGCATGGCGAAAAAAATTACATTTCCTTTGCCAGATCCGGGTGAAGATCAAAATTAGAATGTACCCCTTGAACGTCATCTTGGGTTTCAAAGGACTCTATGATTTTCATAACCTTTTCTGCGTTGATCTTATCTGATACTTCTACGGTCACACTTGGAATATATCGAATTTCAGATTCCTCTACCTGTATTCCGGCAGTGTTGATTGCAATTTGTACTTTTTCATAACTCTCAGGTGTAGTAGTTACCTGAAAATGATCCTCTACCAACACTACATCGTCAGCGCCTGCTTCTACTGCGAGATCTACAAGAGTGTCTTCTTTTGTAGAGTTACTTGGAATGCTTATAAACCCTTTTCTTTCAAATAGCCTACTTACACTTCCCGGATTTCCTAGTGAGCCACCTGATTTTGTTAAAATATTTTTGATTTCGGGGGTTGTTCTGGACTTTTTATCGGTTAATACCTCTACCATAATTGCGATCCCTCCCGGTGCATAGCACTCATAGACACATTCTTCGTACACAACGCCTTCCAACTCTCCAGCACCTTTTTTGATTGCTCTCTCAATATTGTCTTTTGGCATATTTTGAGATTTTGCTTTTAGAATAGCAAGCCTTAATCTTGGATTTGAATCCGGGTCAGAGCCACCCATTTTTGCGGCTACTGAAAGCTCTTTTGCAAATCTTGTAAAAATTGCCCCTCTTTTGGAATCAATTGCTTCTTTTTTTCTTTTAATAGTTGCCCATTTGGAATGTCCTGACACTTTAAATTCTCCCGTAGTGAAATACTTTTTCCTTAAAATCCTTGTTTTCGCAAGAATTTTTCAAATTACAATCTATAATTATTCTGGAATATGTCTAAAAAACTAAAAAAAATACGAAAATACGAAATAAAAAAATTTAAAAAATACTATTTAGCTTGAAGAAAAAAAAACAACGGCATAAATGTGGTCTTTACGTGCAATGTATTGCAAAAAAGTAGTCAAGGAGAACAAAATGAAAAAGTATTTGGTAATAGCTATTATGGGAATTTCCCTAATATTAACGATTCCTGTATTTGCTGATGATGCAGATGCGGTTATTGGAAAGTGGAGCACAGAAGGTGCAGAGGCAACTGTAGAAATGTATAAGTGTGGTAGTGCTTACTGTGGAAAAATAATCGGGCTAAAAGCTCCTAATTATACCGCAGACTCTGAAGCTGTAAAAAACGGTAAAGCAAAAGCAGGCGAGCCTAAAAGAGATACAGAAAATCCTGATCCTTCTCAGCACTCTAAGCCGATTATCGGGATGAATCTTGCAAAAAACTTCAAGTGGAATGCAGATGATAAAGAATGGCAAGGTGGAGAAATATACAAAGCAAGTAACGGAAAAACCTATGCAGGTTACATGAAACTTGAAAGCCCAACCAGACTACTCGTAAAAGGTCACTTAAAGATTAGCAAATGGATTGGAGCAAAACAATACTGGACAAAGGTAAATTAATTTCCCTAAGTACAAAAAAAGCCGGTATATTTCCGGCTTTTTTCACCCTATCTGAATATTTCAAAAATAAACCACTGAAACGAAACTATTTACGAGGACTTCAAAAATTAAATCCCTTAGAGCTTTTTCGATAGTGTCATTCACTATCAATACAAAACCCGTTTTATGGTTTTTGCAGTAGTGTCATAAAAATTCATTTTTTAAATAAGCGTGTCCAAAACTTTAGTAAAATTATCATCGTAAGAAGAGTGAAACTATATTTTCAAATTTTGTGGGAGTTGGGAGTATCCTAATTTATAACAATGAGCCTAAGTATTCAAGAAGAAACTAATAGAAGAAGAACCTTTGCAATTATTGCTCACCCTGACGCAGGAAAAACAACTCTAACAGAAAAGTTACTTCTTTATGGAGGAGCAATTCAGTTAGCCGGCGCAGTGAAGGCACGCAAAGACAGAAAATCGGCTACATCTGACTGGATGGCTATGGAAAAAGAAAGAGGGATTTCCATTACATCAGCCGCGCTTCAATTTGAATATAAAGGCTATGTTTTGAATCTCTTAGATACTCCCGGACACGAAGATTTTTCAGAAGATACCTACAGAACTCTTATGGCAGCAGATACGGCGGTTATGGTAATCGATGCTGCAAAGGGAGTCGAGCCGCAGACAAGAAAACTTTTCAAGGTTTGTAGAGACAGGGGAATCCCAATTATTACTTTTATAAACAAGATGGACAGACCTACCAAAAATTTATTTTCTCTTTTAGATGAAATCGAAGAAGTATTAGGAATCACAGCAGTTCCTTTTGTTTGGCCGGTTGGAACAGGTGTTGATTTTAAAGGAGTGTTTGACCGATCATTAAAAACTATTCACTTATTCGAGAAAACTTCCGGTGGAATACAAAAAGCACCCGTTCAAGTTTCCGGGATAAACGACACTCATCTTGAAAGTCAAATAGACCCTGATATTTTAAAGCAATGCAGAGATGAAATTGATCTTGTTGAGAACGGGATCGAAGCGTTTGAGATGAAAAATTTTCTTAATGGAAAAATCTCACCTGTATTTTTTGGCTCTGCGGTAAATAACTTTGGGATCGAAATTTTCCTGAATCATTTTTTAAACTTAGCGCCATCACCATACCATATTCCTTTAATAGACGGCTCCTTCTTAGACCCTGCGAATTCTTCTTTTAGCGGTTTCATTTTCAAGGTTCAAGCAAATATGAATCGTGCACATAGAGATAGAATTGCATTTGTTAGAATTTGTTCCGGAAAATTTGAAAGAGGTCTTACTGTAAACCACGACAGATTGGAAAAACAAGTTAAGTTGTCTTCTTCTTTTGCATTTTTTGGACAAGACAGAAATACTATTGATGAAGCGTTCCCCGGTGATATAATAGGGCTAATCAATCCGGGAACATTCCGAATAGGTGATGTATTATTTTCTGGAAAAAATCCGGGGCTTAGGCCACTTCCTGTATTTGCACCGGAGCTTTTTGCAACTATATCTTCTCCTGAAAGTGCTTCACTAAAAGGTTTTAAAAAAGGTATAGAGCAATTATCGGAAGAGGGTATTTTGCACTCGTTTACTTCTCGTACTATTGGAGCCGGTAGTCCGATTATCGGCGCTCTCGGCAGGTTGCAATTTGAGGTGTTCCAAAGAAGATTACAAGATGAATACAATGTAAACACAAATATTACTATGTTGCCATATTCTTTTTCAAGATGGATCCGACAAGATGAAATTCACCTTGTCCCAAAGTCTGCCAATCAAGTAACAGACAAAGAAGGAAGGACTGCGCTTTTGTTTGAATCGGAGTGGGATATGAATTATTTTCAAAAGAATAATCCTGAGTTAAAATTATTGGATGCTCCTATAGAATAAAAATCATGAACTTATTTTAAAATGAATTCGTCGGCTCGTTTAGAATATAGTCCGGAGAAAGAATCCAGATAATTTGCCCTTTGATAAAATTTTCTTTTGCTATGTTCATAGCGACTGAAGTACCCGGGCTAAATGCAAAAGCTGGAAAACAAGAAGAAGAGCAGCTACCAGTACCGATTAATTTTGAACAGAAGTAACTAACGTCCGGGCTATGCCCTACAATAAGCACTGTATCGGAATTTGAAAAATGATTTAAGTCATTACAAATTTCCCCATAATCCTCTGAAGGGAGTAATTTATCACTTGGTTGGATTTGTGTAACCCCAAATTCATTTGCAAAAATCTCTGCGGTCATTTCTGTTCTTTTGTATGGGCTATAAAAAATATAATTTATTTTTAAGGGAGTTTTCTTGATAAATTCAGCCATCTTTTTTATATCATGGACTCCTTTTTCAGTTAAAACTCTATCTTTATCGCGACCGGTTGGAGAATCTTTTTCTGCCTCTCCATGCCTTACAATGATCATCTTCATACTATTTAGACATGTTCTAAAAATTAAAAATTTTTTCACTATTAAAAATAGACTATTTTTATAAATTTGTAATAGGAACTGGATATGACTCAATTTGCAATAGAAACTAAAGATATTAAAAAAAATTATGAAAATGTAGCTGCTTTGAAAGGGATAGACCTAAAAATTCCACAAAGAGAAATTTTTGGGTTTTTAGGTCCGAATGGAGCCGGCAAAACTACTCTAATCAAATCTATTCTTGGTTTTACAAAACCCGACTTTGGAACTATTCGAATTTTTGGTGAAGAAATTTCAGTAAAACTAAAAAAAAGAATTGGTTATCTTCCAGAAAAAGTAAGCATTCATCCATTTCTATCTGCAATAGAATTTTTAAGGCTTTGTGGTAATTTGTATGAAATGGATCCTAAAACAATTGAATCTCGTTCAAATACTATGTTGGAAAAAGTAGGGCTAAGCGATAAAAAAAATATAAAGGTTGGAACTTTTTCAAAAGGAATGATGCAAAGGCTTGGTTTTGCACAAGCACTTTTGCACGAACCGGAATTGCTTTTATTGGATGAGCCGGGCAGTGGTCTGGACCCGATTGGTATGAAAGAAATGAGAGAATTGATTCAATCAGAAAAAATCGAAAGAAATGTAACTGTATTCATCAACACTCACAGGTTGTCTGAAATTGAAAAATTCTGTGATAGGGTGGCAATTCTCAATTTTGGAAAATTAGTAGCGAGTGGCTCTGTTACCGATTTGACAACAAATAAAAATCAAATCGAGCTTGTTTTGGAAGAAGAAAAGCCTTCCGTAGAAAATTATTTAAAAGAAATATCAACAGAAATTACCATAGAGAAAAATTTTTATCGGTTTATTCCAAAGCCTGAATTAGAAATTATTTCAATTCCTAAGTCTATCGTAGAAAAAGGCGGGAATATTTTGAGATACGAAAAATTAAGCGAAAATTTAGAAGAAATATTTATTCGTTTAACAGGAGAGAAAAAAAATGCTGAATAATTTTTCGATTTCTATTAGAGGGATTTTTACGATCTCAGTTTTAACTCTTAAAGAAGCGCTTAGAAAAAAATTTGTATTAGTGATAATATTTACTTCAGGAATTTTTTTGCTATTGAATTTTCTTTGCGAACCTTCGTCGATAAAAGTAAACTCCAATGGAGAGGAAAAGAATGTTTCTTCTATCGGTTCTTACATAGTCTTTATACTAATTTCTTTTTGGAGTATGGCGATTTCAGGACTAATGACTGCTGGTCTTATTTCTGATGAACTTGAAAACAAAAATTATATAATGGTTTTATCTAAGCCTGTATCTCGACTAACGTATCTTCTTGGAAAATTTTTCGGAGTATTTTTTTTAGTGTTGTGCAATGCAGTAATTTTTCTTATCATTCAAAATGTATTAACTATTGCAAAGTCAGGGAAGTTTGAAATAAATCTCTGGCTAAGCCTATTCATAATGCTTTTAGATTTTGTGCTTTTGATTAGCATCGTGATGTTTCTTACAATCCAAGTGAATAAAATTGCAGGAATATTTTTGTCTCTTGCACTCGTGGTCATTACTACACTTATCAATATCCCTATTTATGATTCATCCATTAGTCAATCGCTTGAGCTTGCACCTACTAAAAAAGCAATCTTAGAAATTTTGTATTGGGTTTTACCTCAGTTTGGAACTGTTTTTTTCCAAGCCAGCACACACGTTGCAAAATCAGTTACTCAGACTCACTACCTTGGCTACTATTCCATGATTCAAGTGTCAGTTTGGATTTTCATTGTTTGGGTATTTCTATCAGTACTTTTTGAAAAGAAAGAATTAGATTAAGATGAAGCTCTATAGAAAAAATGTGGGTATGGTCGTTTTCAATTCCAAGGGAGAAGTGTTGGCAGGAGAAAGAATTCAATTCAAAAATTCTTGGCAATTTCCACAAGGTGGTATTGATGAGTCTGAAAAACCTGAAGAAGCAGCAATACGAGAACTTTACGAAGAAGTTGGAATTGAAAACGGAAAAATTATTTTTGAATATCCAGATTGGATAAGCTACGATTTTCCTAAAGAACTCACTCTACACGCTTCCCTTAAAAAATATAGTGGTCAAATTCAAAAATGGTATTTGATTTTTTGGGATGGAAAAATCTCTGAATGTAATTTGGAATTATTTGAAAGAGAATTTCTTTGTGTATGTTTTATGCCTTTTCAGAAATGCCTTGAAAAAATTGTATATTTCAAAAAACCAATATACGAGAAACTTTTACTACAATTTCAACCCAAAATAGACGACTTTCTAAATAGCAATAAATGAATTATTTAAATCAAGAGCAAGTTCAATTCTTAGTAGATAAATCAGAGCTAATTCTACTCGAAGTAGATTTGAATTTTACAGTCATTAGTTTCAATCCATTTTTTGCAGAACTTTTCAATCTTTCTGAAGAGCATAATGTAAAGCTCAATCTATTCAACAATGTTTTTTCTAAACCAATTGACTTGTCTTTCATATCTTCTGTTTACGATCCTATTCTAACCGGAAAAAAAAATGAGATTGATTTTTCTTCACAAGTACAAGGACAGAAAGAAAGTGTTCAGGTAGAGTGGAAGGTAAAGCGAGTTCAAGATCCAACAAGCAAAGAAATTGTGTTGTTTCATATCGGTAAAATAATTATAAATAGCGAGCTAAATCAAAATGCAATTCTTTTATTACAAAATGAAATCCTAGAAAAAAATCATTCTCTAGGTTTAATTACAAAACAATCTGAAATATTGAGTAGAATTATACAACAGTATACTCCAAAAGCCATCTGGGAAAGAGCTATACTTTTTATGGAAACAAATGAATTGGATATTCCTAATGCAGTAATGGAGTTGACTTTTTTATTTTTAGATATTAAAGATTTTACTTCTTTTGCAGAAAAGCATAGCCCTGAAAGAGTCATACTTGCCTTGCACGATATTTTTTCTGTAGCGATGGAAATTATTGATCGGAATTCAGGCGACGTGGATAAATTTATCGGAGACGCTATTTTTTCCGTATTTGACAATCCTTTGAATGCTTGCAAGGCGGCATTAGAAATTCAAAAAGCAGTCGGTGAAATCAATGAATCCAGAATTAATTTAAAAGAAGAGACTCTACATTTACGAGCAGGGATCAATTCAGGAAAAGCGATACGTGGAAATGTTGGCAACTCAAGAAGAAAAGACAACACTTTGATAGGGGACTCTGTAAATGTAGCAAGTAGGTTAGAAAAACTTTGTGATCCGGATAAAGTTTTAATCAGCGAAAATACTTACCAACTTGTGAAAAATGACATAAAAATTACGTCCGGCGAAAAAGTGAATATTCGTGGAAGAGAGTCAGAGCTTACGGTTTACTATATCGAAGAGGCTTAAAAAAAAGTTAATCTGCTTTTCTTCTTAAATAAGCCGGAATATCATAATCCTCAGTGTAACCGGTACTAATTCTTGGAGAGGACTTAATACTTCTCGATGAGTCAACCAAGTCAGAGTCATTCAAGCCTACTACTTTGGCTTGCACTGATTTTTGGATTTCTAAATCATCTTTCTTTATTGGTTTAATTTTCTTATTGAATCCGGTTGCAATTACTGTAACCCGAATTTTTTGATTTAAAGAAATATCTTCATTTAATCCAATGATTATATTTGCATTTTGATCTACTTGAGATGTAATGATTTGTGATACTTCGTTCCAATCATGGATAGTCAAATCATTTCCGCCACTTACATTGATGAGTAATGAGCTTGCACCATTGATAGAGCTGTCTTCCAATAATGCGTTATTGATTGCGTGCTCTACAGCTTCGCTGACACGATTTTCACCTATTCCTTCTCCTACTCCCATGATTGCATCACCCGTATCTTTCATTATAGTTTTCACATCAGCAAAATCTACATTGATAATTCCCGGGTGATTGATAATGTCACTCAAGCCTTTTACTGCATTGAGCAAAATATCGTCTATAACTCGAAAAGCTAAATCAATCGGGCTATTTTTATCTACTACTTTAAATATAGAATCGTTGCGAATTGTAATCAGTGTGTCCACATTTGCACGTAAGGCATTCAATCCAGAGTTCGCAAGCTCAGCTCTTCTTTTCCCTTCAAATGTAAAAGGCATAGTAACTACACCTACAACAAGGCATTTCAACTCTTTTGCAATTTCTGCAATGACGGGAGCTGCACCAGTTCCTGTGCCTCCACCCATTCCGGCAGTAACAAAAATCATATCAGCTCCTTTTAGAGCTTGAACAATTTTGTCTTTGTCTTCTGCTGCGGACTTACTGCCCAATTCAGGATCCCCGCCTGCTCCCATCCCGCGAGTGACTTTGCTGCCAATTTGAACTTTATTTTCAACAATAGATTTTTTTAATACTTGTTCGTCTGTGTTGATTACTAAAAATTCTACTCCTTTTAAATTGGAGTTTGCCATTCTACTGACTGCATTCATTCCACCGCCACCTACACCTACCACTTTGATTACTGCGGGGCTTGTTTTCTCTTCTTCTAAATATAACATCTGATTCCCTCTATAAATTATTTTCCATCCATCTACGGATTTTTTTTGTCCAACTTCCCTTCTCTGTGTACCCAGTGGAAATATTCTCTTCTGTATTTACTAACCTTGATGCGTATTTTATTAATCCTATTGCGGTAGAAAATTCTGGGGTAGATACTTTTTCGGTTAACCCGGACAAAGCTGCGGGTCTTGCCCTTCCCACAGACAATCCAAAAACGTCCTCTGCCAATTGCTCTATTCCAGGCAAAAGACTTCCCCCTCCGGTCAGAATAACCCCTCCTGCAAGCGATGATTTTTTTCCTGAACGAACAATTTCTGCATCGATGAGCTCTAAAATTTCTTTCATCCTTGGCTCAATAATTCTTACCAAATCTTGTCTAAGGATAGTTCGAGCCGGCCTTCCACTGATTGCAGGTATATCTATTTTTTCAGTAGGATCCATTTCGTCTGCAAGTGTGTGTCCAAATCTTTTCTTAATTATTTCTGCTGCATCAATCGGTGTTTTCAATCCAATCGAAACATCGCTTGTAATATGGTAACCACCAAGCGGGATAATGGAAGAAAACGTAACTCCTCCGTCAATATAAATTATCAGATCACAAATCCCAGCTCCAATATCTATTACCGCAGTTCCAAGATCTTTTTCTCCAGATGTTAAAACTGTTTCAGATGAAGCAAGGCTTGACAAAACTCGATCCATTTCAGATAGACCTGCAGACTCTAAACAGCGATTCAAATTGTGGATAGTAGTGTTTCCAATAGTAACAATGTGTACTTCGGCTTCGAGTCTGACTCCTGTCATTCCAATCGGGTCTTTGATGTTTGTCTGATCATCCACTGCAAACTCTTTTGAAAGAACGTGAAGAATCTGCTGGTCTGCCGGAATTCTAATAGCTTGGGCTGCATCAATAACACGAATAACGTCTTGTTCGGAGACAGTTCTTTCTTTGTTTGTAATAGCCACAACCCCTTTTGAGTTGTCTGCTCGAATTGTTCTTCCGGTAACATTTACGATTACTTGGTTGATTTCTTGTCCACTCATTAACTCGGCGTCGCCTATCGCATCTACAATGGATTTTATTGTAGTGTCGATATTGATAATTCCACCATTCTTAATACCTGTTGAAGGAGATGTTCCGACTCCTATGATTTCAATTTCTTCATTACCCAAAGCTCTACCCACTACAACTTTTGTCAGTGAAGAACCAAGATCTAAAGCTACAATGGAATTTGATAAATCGTTCATAGTCTAATGGTAAACCGCATCCTCTCCACGAAGATCAAGAAAATTAACTTCCTTGTTTTGATTTTCAAAATACGCTAACGAAGCATAAAGTTTTCTGATTTGCTTTCGATCAAGGGTAGTACCGATTTGTACTTTTATGGGTTTAGGATAATGAATATAAAAAAATATTTCTCCGTCTTTGTTTTTTAAAATTTCAGAAGTGCGATCATGAATAGAAGGGTAGGCTTCAAAAGAATCGGATATGGTAGTAATAAATTCACTGATTACAGAATTTTTAATTTTATCGTCTTGAAAAGAAATATCACCGGAAATAACAGGAATAGAAAATTCTCGAATATCGTTTGTTGACATTACATTGAATTCATCGTCTATTTCATGAAGATGATCTTTTGTGCGAATGATAAATTTAGCTCTTCTTTCAACAATGGAAATCAGCAACTGGTCTTTAGATTTACGAGTGATGCTCACTGATTTAATTCTTGGATGTCCCTTTAATATTTTTTCTAAATTATTAATATCATAATTTTTAAATGATACTCCAGGCTGAATTCCTAAAAAATTTATGATTTCTTGAGAACTTAGCTTATTGTGCCCCATTACTATCAACTTATTTGCTAAAGTTGGAATTTTCTGTCCTTCCGAAAAAAATAAACTAAATAGGAAGACGAAAACTGCAAGACTAATCGCAAATACATAAATCCTAATCCTTTTATTGAGGAATAGCTGTGAAATGTCAATAATATTATGTCTCATTATTGAAAACCTTTTAATTTTTTTAAAAAGCCCTATGATTCAGTTTCGGTGAATTCTGAAAAGTTCACAATCAATTTTATGTCTATAAAATGCCCTTTTGTAGAAGATCTTCTCTAAAAAGGTACTTTAAAATACTGACAAATCGCCATTTTCCAGAAACGTGAAAAACTAATTATAGGGTTCTTGTCAGAGTATATTAAAAATATCTTGACTCTGCCTGTTTCATTGTTAAAGCTACTATATAGTCTTTAAAATCCGAAAGAAAGGTTAAAATGAATAAAATCCTTTTTATATTAGTTATTAGTTTTTCTTTATTTCAGTTCAATTGCTCCACTACTGAAGAAGTTCAGCAGCCACAACAGCAAGTCACTCCACCTCCCCCGCCACCGGAAAAAACTCCTGAAGAATTAAAAGCTGCTGCTAAGACTCTTAGAACTGCACTAAAAAAAGGCAACTCTGAGTATTTTACAAATGTGAAGTTTGATGAATTAGAGCCTGCCTTAGCTTATACAGATTCCAAGGGAAAAAAAGTCATTCCAAAATTTGGTTTTAGAGGAATCTCTATACTAATTTCTGCTTTCAAAAACCAAGATGCACAGGTAAGAAAGGCGATCTATTTAGAGTTGGGGTTCTCTGACCTACCTGCTATCGAAGGTGGAACGATTGCAGATTCGATGGAAAAAGATGAAGAGTCTAAGTTGCAATTAGAAATTTTAAGAAATTCGCTCATTCTCCAAGCAGAAAGTGATCCGATAGCCCAAGGCGAATTCCAAGAGTTATTGAAAAAATATTTTGTTTCTTCTTCGCCTCAAAAAACTTACAAGTCTATTTTGAAAATTGTGAATGATTCTAACGCTAATCCTGAAACCGCAAAATTTTTATTGCAACAATTAGAATTTACAGATGCCGGAGGACCTGTGGCGGTTTTTCCTGAATTTAAAAAAAGAAAAGCAAAATCAAAGAAATTTGCAAAACTCGCAGAAATAGTTCAAAATTCAGAAATCAAAGAGAGCTTAGAAAAATTATCAGAATTGTACAAAACTCCTCCAGATAACGCCGGAGAAACAAAATAGACTATTGTCTATAATTTTTGTAAATTTTCCACATAGTTTCAAGTAGAGATTTTGAATCGCTCATAACTGGACTCCAATTTAAAAGCTCTTTTGCTTTTTTAGAAGATGCAAGTAGTTTCACAGGGTCTCCTTTTCTTCTTCCGGAAATTTTATGAGGAATTTTTTTTCCTGTAATTTCTTCTGCCATAGATAAAATTTCTTTCACTGAATATCCACTTTCAGAGCCGAGGTTTACTGTAATTGAAGTGTTATTTTGTGAAATGTAGTCAAGACTTAAAATATGAGCATGGGCTAAGTCGGATACATGAATATAATCTCGAATGCAAGTTCCGTCCATAGTATTATAATCATCTCCAAAAATCTCAAATTCTTTTTTCATTCCATTAGCTGTTTCCATGATAATAGGCAATAGATTTGCAGGAGTTTGCTCTAAGCCTTGAATTGCGCCATCGGGATCGTAACCGGCTGCGTTAAAATATCTCAATGCCGCATAACGTAAATTTTTTAGTTTATCATACCATTGTAAGTTTTCTTCTATACATAGTTTAGTATAACCGTAATAATTTTCTGGCTGCAATGGATGGTTCTCATCAATTGGAAGATATTTGGGTGCTCCGTAAACTGCAGCAGAAGAAGAAAATATAAAATACCTACAGCCATTTTTTACCATAGTAGTAATTAATTTTAGAGTGTTGTTTAAATTATTTAAGGAATATTTTTCAGGGTGAGTCATAGACTCACCTGCCGCTTTCCATGCTGCGAAGTGAAAAACAGCGTCTATATTTTTGTAGAAAATTTTTTTTAGTAATGTGTCGTCACCGACATCTCCAAGAATAAATTCATTTTGTGAAAATAAATTTTGGCGAGTACCTTTTTCAAGATTGTCTAAAACTATTATTTTGTGGTTTTTCTTATTCAGCTCATGTACGATATGACTGCCGATATAACCTGCGCCACCTGTAACAAGAATCCTCAATCATCCACCCACTTCTCTGTGTGCAGTAACGCCTCTGTCGCTTTCTTCAAAAAATTTCACAATGCTTTTGGCTTCTGCACTTTTAAAATCAGCCTTTTGGATTTCGGCTAAAGCTTGAGAAGTGTTCAACTTTGAATGATAGATTAGCTTATAGACTTTTTTTATTTCGTCGCGGATTTCAGGTTTAAACCCAGCTCTTTTCAACCCTACAGTATTTAGTCCGATAACCGAAGCAGGATTTCCATCGGCTGTACTGTATGGAGGTATATCTTTCACGAGTTTGGCACATCCCGCAATCATTGCATATTCACCAATACGAACAAACTGATGAACTGCAACTAAACCGGATAAAAATGCCTTTCTCATCACTTGCGAGTAACCCCCAACTACAGTTCCGGGGACTACAATGATTTCATCTGCAAATTGGCAATCGTGACCGACATGAACTTGATTCATAAAAAAGTTTGAATCCCCTATTTTAGTAATTGCTCCTTCTTTAGAGCCTCGATGAAAGACGCAGTTTTCACGAAAAATATTATTGTCCCCGATTTCCAAATAAGACTTGGTTTCGGGTTTGAAGCTGGTGTCCTGCGGAATACCACCGAGTGCAGCTCCGTGAAAAATTCTGTTAAATTTTCCGATTTTTGTGCCAGAATAGATTCGGATAGAGCTTTCCAAAATACTGCCTTCTCCGATTTTAACGTCTTTCTCTATAACTGTATAGGGACCGATTTCGACTGACTCGTGCAGTTCTGCACCCGGGTCAATTATTGCTGTAGGATGTATCTTCATAGAATATAGAAAATTTTGGGTGGTTGAAAATTCAAGTATTTTGTAAAATAGGAAAATAAAAGAATTGTTTGCTATGGCAGAGGCTTTCAAAAATTCTACTTTTATGAAAAATTTTTTCTTTCTTATCCTTGCTATTTCTCTATTTTGCAAACCTAATTCTGAAAAGAAAATCGAAAAAATCCTGTCCAACTCTACTATTACAGATGAATCTGCGTTAGTTTTGATTGCAAGAGAGGTCTGGGGAGAGGAGTTTAAAAGTGCAGAAACAGAAAGACTAAAAAATTCTAAGATTTTGATAAAAGTAGTTTCCGGTTACAAAACAGCTCTGACTTTTTATAGCCAAGAAGACTATGCCAAGAATACAATAACTCAAATCTCTATAAGAATTTTACAGATGCTTCAATCCGGAAAATCAAGAAATTTAGACTCACTTGTAGTTGTTTTCAGTAAACCTTTTTATATTAAAGGTACGGAAGAGATGCAGGATGAGTTTGAAATTTTTAGAGCTCGGGTGGATATGTCTGATATAAAAAATCCGGATGAAATATTTTCGATAAACTATTTTGATGAATTCGTAAAAGGCAAACCTTCTAAAAAAGCCATCCAAAACGCAGAGCAAATCCGTAAAATTTGGAAAGTAGAATTGAACGACTTTGGCAGAATAGAAGTTAAGTAATTCTGAAAATTTTTAGTATTTACCCACCATAAATTGCTTTCAAATCATTTGCTATATTTTTTTGCATAGCTTCATTTGTACCGCCACCTATAGATAAAAGAATTGCGTCTCTGTGCAGTCTCTCTACAGGATATTCCCTGCAATACCCATATCCGCCAAGAACTTGGATAGCGTTACGAGAAACCCTCTCTCCCATTTGAGTAGCTACTAACTTCGCAGATGCAGCTCCAAGAGAATTTCTATTTTCAGGATGAATTTCTGATGCCACTTGATAAACGAGTGCTCTTGCAGCAGAATAATCTGAGTATGACTCAGCTATGAGTCTTTGAACTTGTCCGAATTCGATTAGCTTTTTTTCAAAAGCCTCTCTATGCCGAATAGAGTATTCACACATAATATCTATGCTACGTTTTGCGATTCCGAGAGACTGAGCAGCGAGAGTGACTCTTTCAATTTCCAAATTTCTCATCATGTGCCCGATTGCACCATTCTCTTCACCGACTAAATTTTCTTCGGGGACTTCCATATCCTCAAAAATTAATTGAGAAGTAGGAGATCCTCTCATTCCCATTTTCTCTTCTTTGTTCCCTACTTTAAAACCTTTGAAAGAAGACTCTACAATAAAAGAAGTAGTTCTTCTGGAAGTTTTAGATAGCTTGCAATACACTAAAAATACTTTTCCTGTAGTCCCATTTGTGATGAATTGTTTTGTACCGTTTACAATATAATGCTTCCCTTTTTTTTCAGCCATAGTTGACATCCCGAGAACGTCAGTACCTGCTCCCGGCTCTGTCATACCCATTCCTGCAATCCATTCACCGGACAAAACTTTGTCTAAATATTTTGCTCTTTGTTTTTCATTTGAGCTATAATAAAAATTATTTACAAATAAAACTTCATGCGCTAAATACGATAAGGTAAATCCGGGATCGTACTTTGACATTTCTTCATGGATAATAACTGCTGCTACCGCATCTAAACCAAGTCCTCCGTCTTTTTCGGGAATTGTAATTCCAAAAAGCCCCAATTCAGATCCAAGTCTCTGAAAAACAGATACGTTAAACCCTTCGGATTCATCAAAACTTTTTGCTTGAGAGTCTAACTCTCTTTTAGCAAATTTTGAAATATTCTCTCTAAGTTCTTTATGCGCTTCAGTTGGTTGAAAAAGTCCTATTTTTGATGATTCATTAGAATTCATGTAGTTTCCTTAGTTTATTTGTTTACTATCTATGTTATTTTCAAGGTCAATTATGAATGCCACTTGTAAAGTAAAAACTTTCATTTTATATTTAAACTGAGAATATTTTGTAAAAAAATAATTTCACCTTTTTAAAAAAGATTTACTTTGAAAGTGTTTGATTTGATAATTGCCACTTTGGGGGATATATGTTTCAAAAATTTATACTAAAATTTTTTAGCCTTTTTGTAATTATTTTATTTGTGGGGTGCTCTTCACAAATTGTAGAGAAACCTTTAAAAGAGTGCAAAAGAATTCATGGATCACCCGGCCCTGAAGATATAATTATTCACAGACCTTCAAAAAAACTATATATATCGAGTCACAATAGAAGAAACTTTGAAGAAACAGGAAAAATATTTTTCATTGATTTGAATAAGGAATCGAAAGATTGGAAAACTCTCCCTATTGAAGGGAATTATCCAAAAAAATTCAGACCTCACGGAATCAGTTTAGTAGAGAAAGACGGGAAGTTAATCTTGTATGTAATCTCTCATGCAATGGAAGAAAACAAGAAGAATACGATCGAAGTATTTGAAATTATCGGCGATAAAATAAAACATTTAAAAACCTATAGCGATCCAAGTCTGACTTCACCGAATGATTTGATTGCACTTCCTGACGGAAGAATTTTTGTATCTAATGATCACGGTACCGGCGGCAAGTTCAGGAATCTTTTTGATGACGCTTTTAAATTAAAGAGATCGAAGATTGCTTTCTTTGACAACGAGAAATGGAATGATTTAGGAGAAGGCGTTGCATTTGGAAACGGAATTTATTATAGAGTAGAAGACGGGAAAGAAATAATTTACCGAGCCGTTTTTATGTCCGGCACAATTTTAAAATATCAATTAGTTAAAACTGAAAAAAGTTATGACTTAAAAATGATTTCAGAAATTCATATTCAAAGCGGAGTGGATAATATCGAACCGGATGAGAACGGAAATCTATATGTTGCAGCCCACCCATCTACATGGAAATTTTTACAACATGCAAAAAATAAAGAAAACTTTTCTCCCTCTGAAGTTTACAAGATTTCCAAGGATTTAAAATTTACAAAAATATACGCAAACTCAGGAAAAGAAATATCGGCTGCAAGCACAGCGATTCCTTTTGAGAATAAGCTAATCATCAGCCAAGTATTTGAAGACTTTCTTTTAGTTTGCGATCTGGATAATTGAAATGTCAATACTGAAACAAAATCTACCTGTTCAAATTGTGCCTATCGAAGATAATGAAGAAGGATTAAAATATCAAGGTATTCTAGAAAATTTAGAAGCTCAATATATTCAGATCAAGATGGGAGAAGATTTTTTTAGGTTTAATTCATCTGATAGTATTCAAGTTGAATTTACAATGGGGAATTATAATTTTCGATTTGATTCACAGGTTCTTATGAAAGCCAATCCGATCATACAAGTAAAAAAACCAAGTACAATCCATAAAAAACAAATACGAAAATCTCACAGACTAAAAACAGATCAAAGGATTTCTTTTACGATGTGGACAGAGGGTGGACGTTATGAAGCTACCATGACCGATTTGAGTACAGTTGGAATAAAAATGATCTCTGAAAAGCAATTACAAAAAAATACCTTGATTAGTTTGAATGTTTTTTTTCCGGGAGAGTCTTTGCGTTTTATTTGTCAAGGGCTTGTAATGTGGTGTCGCACAACCCAAGAAAGCGATTTGTTTTTTGAATCTGGAGTGAAATTTACAACTCTATCTATAGAGACCATGAAAAAGGTAGATAGGTATATCAAGGAAAAAATACATTTGAATAAATCGTAACCATAAGTTTTTCCAATCTAAAAAAAATTGTTGTATAGATAGTGCTAAAACTTAGACAAGTTTATTTATCTCTTAATAATTCGATTCCCCTTTTTTTAGAAATATATTTAACGATTTCAAACCATATAATACTTAAAAACGCAAGGCATAAACCAATAAGTAAATGTTCCCATTTTGGAAATGAGAACTTAAAAATTTCTTGAATAAAGGGAATAGACATTGTTAGTGTAAGGAAAAATATTGTTGAGCCGATTACCCATTTTAGTGCAGGGTTATTTCGTTTTAATGATTCAAATATAGTCAATGACCAATGTCTGTTTGTAAAAATCAAAAATAGATTTGACAAAACCAATGTATAAAAAGTCAAACTTCTGGATTCGGCTTCTGAGTTTCCTGAATAGATTGAAAAAATATAAATAGAAATAACTGTAATTGTAGAAATCAACCCCTGAAGTATACTCAATATCAAAGATCGCTTTCCGAACAAAGGCTCATTTGGATTTTTGGGATTTCTATTCATTAGATTTTCTTCTTCATCTTCTGACTCAAAAACAATTGAGCAAGCAGGGTCGATTAGCATTTCTAAAAAAACAATATGAATAGGAAAAAGTACTTTTGGCAAATTGAATATCACAGGTATTAAAGAAATTCCAGCGATTGGTATGTGAACACTGATTAAATAGGCAAATGTTTTCTTTAAATTATCAAATATTTTTCTTCCAAGTCTGACTGCGTTTACAATCGAAGAAAAATCATCGTTCAATACAACTAAGTCGGCACTTTCACGAGCTACGTCAGTCCCTCTTTCTCCCATTGCAACTCCGATATGAGACGCTTTCAATGCGGGAGAATCATTTACTCCGTCCCCGGTCATAGACACAATCTCTCCATCTTGTTTAAGAGCCTTGACTAAAGATAGTTTTCCTTCCGGTCTCATTCTGCAAAAAATATTCACGGACTTAATTTTTTCGGAAATTTCAATCTCGGTCATTTTTTCTAATTCTTGCCCGGTAATAAATTCATTTGAATTCTTTAGTCCGATTTGAGAAGCTATACTTTTTGCAGTTGCAGGGTAGTCACCTGTTATCATAATTACTCGGATCCCTGCATTGTAAGAATCTTGAATAGCTTGAAGGACTCCTTGCCTTACAGGGTCTTCCCATCCTACAAAACCTAAAAATTCAAAATCAAAATCGTGCTGGTTTTTTGGTAGCTCTGCTTTGTTGTAAGTAGATTTTGCGATACCGAGTATTCTTAAACCTTCACTACCAAGTTTATCTACAACTTTTCCAAGTTCCATTCTCTCACTTTGAGGAAGATGACACAGATCCATAATGTCTTCTGGTGCACCTTTAGCTGAAATTATATAGGCAGCATTATCTGAAGTTTTATAAGCATGAGACAAAGCTAAAAGCTCTTTTGAAATAGCATACTCTTCTTCAATTTCCCAGCTTTCGTGAAGATGTTCCGTGTTAAATAATTTTGCTTCTCCGAGTTCTTTAAGAGCTTTCTCCATCGGATCAAACGGGTCTTTGCTACTTGCTAAAATTCCATACTCTATAATTTCATGAAATTCTTCCGGTAGAGGGTCATTTTTTTTTCGAGTAACGTCATAATACTCTCGACCAACAAAGATTTTTTTAATTTGCATTTTGTTTTCGGTGAGTGTTCCTGTTTTATCTACACACAAAACTGTAGCTGAGCCTAAGACTTCAAGTGAAGATACTTTCCGTGTAAGAATTTTTTTTTGTGACATTCTCCATGCACCGATTGCAAAAAAAATTGTAACGACTATTGGCATTTCTTCGGGAAGAATTCCCATAGCAAGAGTCAACCCGGTGAGTATTCCTTCTTGCCAATCATTTCTAAAAAATCCGTAAATCCCAACTACCAAAGTACACAAAACTATTGCTATAAGTAAAATTACTTTTACAATTTTTTTGGTTTCCTTACTAATCTTAGTTTCAGTTTTTTCGACATCTTCTAAAGACTTTCCGATTTTACCCATTTCGGTATGAACACCGATAGAGGTTACTTTCACGACCCCTTCACCTTTTACGATAAGGCATCCCGCATACAAGCAATTGTCACTAACGTATTCACTTTCTGTTTGAGGGTGCTTATCTACTGCAATAGACTCTCCTGTCAGAAGTGACTCATCTACTTTCACGCTTCTTGCCCAAAGTAAAACACAGTCTGCCGCTACTCGATCCCCTTCTGCAACGATCATAACGTCCCCATACACAACATCTTTTCCGGGGATTCTTTTCTTTACTCCATCTCTTATCACTAAAGCTCTGGGGCTTGCGAGATCGCGTAACGCATCTATAGCTTTTTCTGTTTTATTCTCTTGATAGATAGTAATTATTGCTATTACAAACATGAAAACTGTTAGGGTGATTGCCTCTGAAAGGTCACCCAAGATAAGATAAATTGTAGCACAAATAAAAAGTAGTAAAAGCATCGGTTCAGAAAATACTTCTATAACAATAGAGAGTGGACTTCTTTTCTTTCCAGTTGGAAGTTCGTTGACCCCGTGAAGTTTTTGATTCTTTCTTACTTCAGCATCAGTTAATCCGTGGATCTCTTTGATTTGACTTTCATTTAAATCGGATTTCATTATTAAAAAGATTAGTCTAAAAATCTACCATCGTAACTAACTTCATACGATTTAGCTAATTCATCATTGGCAATATACAGAGGGACTGAAAAATTTATCTTCTCTGAAGGCTCTAATGTTTGATTCGGAATAGGCAAAGAATCTATAGAAATGATTTGTTTTTTACTATTGTATGTAATACAGATTACGGAAATATTTGAGACACTTTTTGCACTGGAATTTTCTAACATTCCTGAGATTGAAAATGACTTTCTGTTGTATTGTCCCTGCACTAATTTTGAATTTATAGTTTTTATTACAGGGAGTGGGACATCAGTTGAAGATAAATTTTCAGAAGATAGGTTTGCAGAATAGCTTTTATATTTAGGGGGCATAGATGCTAATACCTTTACCGGTGAAGTTTCTCCTTTCATCAGTTGTTTTTTTATACAATACCCGAAAACTGAACTAACTTCATTTTTGTTATCATCGAATAATTTAACGGTTACTTTTCCATAGTGGATGGCTCTCTCTCCTGTATTCCTGCAAATTCCCAAAAAATATACATTTCCGATCACATCCGGAACAGGATTTAGATCTACTACTTCCCCTTTTATAGACGAGTTTGTGGGGGGAGGAACTGTGGATGGTTGTAATTTTGCATATTTAGAATCTAAAATTCCTGACTGACCAATCGCAGTAAAGGTTTGTTCAGGATTAGCAACTACATTGGGTAGAATATTTTTTGAATTTTCTGCACGCGTATAAAATTCAATATTGTAAGATGGCTCATTTGAACATTGAAATAAATAAAAAACTACAATCGTAAATCCAAGAAGAAAAATAAAAAAACCTTTTTTTATAGCGAATCTATTCATTCTTTCAATTTTGAATTATTCCTCTTTCTATTCAAGAACTTTTAGTATTTTAAATTCAAGTCTAAAAATACTTATTTAATAAAATTCGGACTTTGAATTTTTTAAAAAGTGTAGATTTTGAATAATTAAACGAATATTCATTGAAATTATCATTAAACTAAAATACTTGCTTGTGAATTTATAATATCCCTAATTTGATCGACTTGAATTAAAATGTAGTCAGTTTCAAAAATTTTTATTCTATTTCTTTCTCTGACAATACAATGATAAATTCCTTTTTCGACACCATAGTTTTGCTCCAGTTCAGATGAAACCGTAATTTTTGGATAGAAAAAATAAGAAAAAACGAATCTTGTTTTTTAGCCCAGATTCCACTCCGAATCATCAAGAATGACATCAATAGTGTTCTGATAGCCACGGAATTTTCCAGATCGAACTAGCTCATTATTTTGCATTCCTGAGCCACTTTTACCATATCCAACTCCTTCAAATATTTGATCTTTATTAATACCGCCTGTCCATATTGGAGCTGGTAGATTTCGGCTAACGCCTTCACCTTGAATATGTAGAATGGAAATTCCAAATATACTTGAGTTACTTCAATTGAATAACACAGCTAAAATGGTAATAGCAAAAAGTTTAGGAATTTTCTTTTTAAGAAACATGAAATTCTCTATTTTGAAGTAGTACGATCGCTACAGTTTTCAGTTTATTTGTTTAGGTGGTCAAGTAAAAAAATAGCTCTATCGGGTGTGCTTTACGCTCATTTTTTAGTAGAATTACACGCTTTATGATAATAGAAGGTTTTTTATGCAAAAATGTGGGAACTCCACTTCGGAGGACTGATGCTTGAAGTCTGAGGTCGGAAATTGTGGAAGTAGAATCTTTGCATATAGGTTTATCTTTTAGGATGAGGTTTTGAGCTTTAGTAGAGTTTTTGAAATTTCGCTTTTAGTGCAGATTTTACACTTTTCGTGTGAAAATGTGGGATCTCCACTCTTTTTAGTAAAGTGCATGTTTTATACTAATTGTTCACCTTTTAAGCAAAAATGTGGGATCTCCAATTCGGAGGACTGATGACGGAGGTCTGAGGTTGGAAATAGTGGAGGTAGAATCTTTGCAAATAGGTGTATCTTATAGGATGAGGTTTTGAGCCGAGTAGAGTTTTGAAATTTTGCGCTTAGTGCATAAGACAAAAACTGCGAAAAAAAAATCCACTTTTTGGGGATTAAAAAGATTACATATTTAATAGATTTGAGACTTTTCTCAAAAACTAAAAAAATTTTCGAAAATTGCAAAAATTTTATTTCTATCGTGATATTTTTCCATTATAAAGAAGAGCAGAAAATTTTATTTAAGAAATTTATGAACCCACAAAAATTTATCAGAAACCCAATCGAGCTTGCTTGTTCCATAAAATATATGGACGAGTTCAATAGAAGAACGACAGGTTTATCAATGAGGAAATACCTAAACGTATTGTTGAACAGATACAGAAATGTGATTCTTTGGGGACTTTGAGAAAAATGATCCTGAGAAAACGCGTATCAAGAAGTCGGCAAAATTTGCAGAAAAGAATTTCGAATAATAAAATAACGAGGACCATTGACAAATGGATTCTAGAGATTGGCTCATCAACAATGAAGACCGCACTTATTTTGTTGGTGCTTGACCTTGACGAATGGGATAATTCGAAAAGATTCTTCTGAGAATGGAGTTCCATGTTGAAACCACGATTATGCTCAATTTACCAAATGGAAAAACGACCCGCTACAATAGGCTAAAACGACACAAACCAGACGAAAAAGAAGAAAAAGCCCGAAATCGATAAAAAATAAAATATTTCGTTAAGTTTTTAAATATTCTTAAAAACAATCATATTAAATTGTTATAAATTTTGGAAGACTGTCAGTCTAAAATAATAGTCCAAAAACAGGATATTGTAAAAATGCCTCAGATTACAAAAAACCAATTCCTTGAAAAATTTCCTTGGACAGAAAAATACCTTAGCGTTGGGAGACCGTTAAACTGGATTTGGCAATTTGAGATAGATGCACCTGTTGAAAATATTTGGCCTCTTCTAATTGATACTTCTCGAATGAACAGACTATTTCGTTTACCTAAAATGGAATTTATAGAGAAGTCAGGGCTTCTTTACGGAAAAGCAAAATACTTTGGCGTAAATACAGAATGGAAAGAATCTCCATGGACCTGGGTCATTCACAAAAATGCAATAAATATAAGGGAATACAATTCAGGTTTTTTAAAAGTTTTTAGAGGAATATTTTACTTTGAGGAGTCTCTGGATAAGAAAAAAACATTTCTTACTATTCAATTTGGATTAATATTAAAATGGAATTTTTTGAGGCATGTTGCATTCTTTGTAGAGAAGCAAATTTACAATTCATATAAAAAAGCCCTTCTCTATCTTCAAAAAAGTATTAAGCATTCCATTAGTCAAAATGAAACCGTGAAACCATTTACAATCCATTCATTACAATTACAAGTAAATGCTAAAATGAAATTAGACAGTTTATACGAATCTCTCTTAAAGAAAAATATTCAAAAAAATATTTTAGACAAATTATTTGAATATATTCAAACAGAAGACGAACTTGATATTCATAGAATTCGGGTAATCGAACTTGCAGAGAAATGGAATATAAGCCGAAGTGAGTTGTTGATGGCTTGTTTATATGCGACACGAGATGGCCTTTTGACTATAAGCTGGGATGTCGTCTGTCCTCACTGTAGAGGAGTAAGAGCTGAGGCTAAGACGTTAGGCGATATCCCTTTGAAAGGTGAATGCGAAGTTTGTGAAATTATTTTTGATAATAACACAGAAAATTCCATCGAAGTAACATTTCATGTTCACCCATCTATTCGAAAAATTCCAAAGATTTTGTATTGTAGCGCGGAAGCCTCCCTAAAACCACATATCGTATTGCAACAGTCCATTCTGCCGGGAGAAGAAATGCAAACGCAACTCTCTCTGAAATCTGGAACATACAGAATGAGAATTAGAGGATTTGAAAAATACAAAACTCTGTCTATTTCTGAAAATTATCATGAAAAAGATATTTTATGGAATTCTACAGATGAAAGTGAGGGAATCCATTCTTTCATAAATTCCAATATCACCATCCGAAATAGTACTGAAAAACTTTTAATTTTTGTAATAGAAGAAATTTTATGGAATAAAAATATTTTAAAACCTGCTGCATTATTTAACCTACAGGGCTTTCACGATTTATTTTCAGAAGAATACATCGCATCTGATTTACAATTAGAAATAGGGGAGCAAACAATTCTCTTTACCGATATGGTAGGCTCTACAAAATTTTATGCCAATCAAGGCGACTCTAAAGCATTTTTAGAAGTGAAAAAACACTTTGAAGAAATCTTTAAAACGGTAAAAAACTATAATGGAGCTGTAATCAAAACTATTGGTGACTCGGTTATGGCTTCATTTGCAGAAAGTGTTGATGCAATAAAAGCCTCTGTCGCCTTACAAAAATTATTTTTTCAAGAAAGAAAAGATACGCCCATTCGATTGAGAATATCTATCCACTCAGGAAAATGCATTGCAGTGAATTTGAACAGTACGATTGACTATTTTGGAGGAACTGTAAATATTGCAGCGAAGATACAAAATCACGCTGGTTCAGGAGAGGTTGTATTTACAGAAAACTTCTTACAGAAATATGGGGTAAATTCTTATTTGAACGAATCTCAATTTCAGTTAATACCCAAGAAATCAGAAATTTCTGGAATTGAGGAGAAAATTCAGATTTATAAAATCAAAATAGGAGTTTAAAATCTCTAAGTCATAAATTCTATTCTAAAAAGTACTATCCAAAAAACGCTTAAATACGAAATTAATGAAATGCCACTCAGAAATAAGAGGCGTTTAAATTTTTGGATTTTTACTGTAATTTTAGGAGATAATCAGTTATTTATAGCCGATAATTTATTTAGTATATGAATTTACTTAAATTTGTAAAAGAAATCATTATGTCTTGTAGGAATTTTTTCTGATGTCTAACGCTCCCGCACCTTCATTTCAAATGGTAAACTATACCGCCAACTCCTATATTATTGTTGAGGGGAAAAAAGAGGCATATAATTTTTTTATAGTACGTGAAGGCAAGGTAAAAGTTAGTCGAGAAAATCCTGTTGTGGGTGAAGACCCAAACCAAGTTTTAGGGCCTGGAGATTTTTTTGGAGTAGTTGCCGCAATGAGTCAACACGCTCAAATTGAGTCAGCGATTGCTTTAACAAATGTTTCTCTGATCTCTGTCAGTTACGATCAGTTTGGTACTCTAATTCAGAGAAATACCCCGGTTGCGATGAAAATTATTCGATATTTCTCGATGAAGCTAAGGCAGTTTGATCAAACCATTACAAGGCTTTCGTTTAGAAATGCAGTTGAAGAAGACCCCAATCAATTGTTTTCTATGGGAGAATATTATTTTTCTCAAGGGAATACTGCACACGCTACTTATTGTTTTCAAAGTTATTTAAAATATCTTCCAAATGGTCAAAATGCAACACAATCTAAACTTAGGCTGCAATCTCTTAATGCACCGATGAGCCTTCCTCCAATTGACGAAACAAAATTCAACCGCTCGTATTCGGACAATAATATGATTTTCTGTGAGCACGAACCCGGAAAAGAATTGTACATTATCCAAAACGGAAGGGTAAAAATTACAAAGATTGTAAATAACAACGAAGTGATGCTCGCAGTTTTACAGAATGGAGATATTTTCGGGGAGATGGCTATCTTGGATAACAAACCTCGTTCAGCCTCTGCAGTTGCTTGGGGTGACGTGGAGTTACTCGCTATCAATAAAGCCAACTTTGAAGGAATGGTAAAGGCTCAACCTCAATTAGCTACAAGATTAATCACATTACTTTCAGAAAGAATCTGGACTGCCTACAAGCAGCTTGCTAACTTAATGATAAAAGACCCGCAAGGAAGAATTTGCGATACTCTTTTAACACTTGCAGAGAAAAATAGAGCAAAAATTGCACCTAAATCTTACTATAGCTTTGATATTGGAGTCAAAGATGTATTGAAAATGATTGGGTTGCAAGAACATAAAGATGAAAATATTGTGCTTGACTTAATTGCTAAAAATAAATTCTTTAAATTGGATCAGGGAAAATTAAGCTGTGCAGATTTGTCTGAGTTAGAAAAATTAGTATTTTTCTATAGGAAGAAAACTCAAATGGACAATAAAATTCAAAGAGAAAAAGCAAGGTAATTAAACATGGAAACCTTTTTGGCGGTTTCAACTACAAGTGACACTGTAAATATAAAATTTCTTGATTTTACCGGGCAGGTTGATCATAACTATCTGAAAAAAGTATTTTCCGATATTTTAGAAAATAAGCCTAAAGAAGTAATTATTGATCTTGAAATGGTAGATATATTAGGCTCTCTCGTAATTTCAAAAATTTTATCATTTAAAAATAAAACGACCCAAGAGCCTATTGCTGTAAAAATTATCAACGTCAAGCCAAAACTTTTAGAAATTTTCAGACAATTGAATTTAGACTCACTTTTTGGTCTTGCCTGAAAAAGTAAGTAAAATAAAAACTTTCACTAAAAACGAAAGAGACTTAAAATTAAAAAAAGCAGTTGCAAGTTTAAAGAGTATAGATAAGAAAACTTGTAGACTCATTGATTTTGTAGGTGAATGCAAACTAAAACCAATAGGCACCCCCTATTATGTTATTATTAAATCCATTATTTCTCAGCAGCTCTCTACTCAAGCAGCAAGCTCAATCCTAAAGAAAATTAACCAATATTTTGATACTGAAAATAGTATCCCAAAACCGGAGATGATTCGGGACACATCAGATAAAGAATTAAGAAGCTGTGGATTGTCTTTTTCTAAAATTGAAACAATAAAAAGAATTTCCAATTCTTATTCGAGCGGGAAATTATCAGATGAGTTACTCTATTCTATGAGCGATAGAGATGTAGTAAATAGTCTTTGTGAATATAAAGGCATTGGTCCTTGGACTTCAGAAATGGTTTTAATTTTTGGCTTAGATAGATGGGATCATTTTTCGATAGGAGATTTGGGGTTACGAAAAGGAGTTGAAAAATGGTATGGGTTGCATAGAGACGATAAAATGAAAATCCAAAAATTTATAGAAAAATTTTCTCCTTATAGAAGTATTTTATCTTGGTATCTTTGGGCTTCTTTTGATACGGAAAATTGGGAATAAAACTTCTAATATCTAAAAAAATAAATCAATTGTATTTTTATCAGGCTAATGAAAAAATTGGAAAAAAATTATTATTTTCTATTGACTAAAATTATTTAGTCAATAAAAATATACAAAATTTTATTCAGGGGAAAACTTATGGCAGATGAAGATTACGATTCTGGTAGTTACACCGAAACATCAGAAAAAGGTTGGGGAGAAAGACTCGGAGAATCAATAAAAGGGGTAGCGGTTGGAGGGATTTTAGTTATTGCTTCTATTGGAGTGCTTTTTAAGAATGAGGGCTGTGCAGTCAGAACTGCTGAAGGGCTAAAAGAAGTAGCCGGTCTTGTGGTGACAATTCAACCGGATAAAATTGACCCTGCAAATGAGGGAAAGCCGGTTACTGTATCGGGTGAGGCTTCTACCACCGAGACTTTGTCGGACAATCTTGGATTTTCTGCAAACGCATTTAAAATTTCCAGAAATGTAGAAATGTACCAATGGGCAGAAAACAAACACGAAAAGAAAACGAAAAAAGCCGGAGGCAAAGAAGTTACAGAAACCACTTATACCTATGAAAAGAAATGGAGTAGTTCAGCCTATAACTCGGACAACTTTAATAAAGAAGGCAAAAAGAGAGCCGAAAGCAAAGAAAAAATCAGCATCAGTAATCCAAGCATGGCTTATACTTCTGGGGATCCAATTTATGCCAAAACTGCAAGTTTAGGGGCGTTCAAGTTAAATGAATCCATTATTAAAAGAATTGGATCTGAAGCTAAGGTCAATTTAACAAATGAAGATTTAGCTAAGATGTCTCCTGAAATAAAAGGAAAGGCAAAAATACTGGATGGACTTATCTTTATTGGAAAAGATTCTGGAAATGCACAAGTTGGAGATCTAAAGATTTCATTTTCTAAGATTGAGCCAAAGGCAACAATAACTATCCGAGCTAAACAAACCGGAAATAGCTTTTCTTCATTCGTTACAAAAAATGGGACAAGTATAGAAGAAGTGTCTATGGGAGTGAAAACTGCGCAAGAAATGGATCAGTCTGCACAAGACTCTAATACATTCAGAACATGGGCATTGAGGGTCATCGGGTTTATAGCAATGGCTATCGGAATCAGTATGATTTTTAAACCTCTTCAAACTATGGGAGATGTACTTCCTATATTAGGTGATTTACTTGGGCTTGGGATCAATATTTTCTCAGGGATTGTAGCTTTTGTGATCTCGTTTATTACTATTGCAATCGCATGGTTCTTCTATAGACCTCTACTTAGTATAGGCTTAATAGTTGTTGCAGCGGCAATCGTGGTAGGATTCAAATACTACAAAAAAACTCAAGCCGATAAAAATACACAACCGGCCAAAGCATAAACTTTTATTCATTTCCCAACGTCAGAAATGGCGTTGGGTTTTGGGTTGAGATTCCATTTTTAATTTTATTTATTTCTTTTTACAAAAACATTATATATTTCCTATTTGACTAAAACATATTTATAGTAAAAACTAACCAAAAACAAGGAGAGAGTTATGGCTTCAAAAATAACTGCCGGTGCAAAGTCCGGAGATGAAATTCAAGAGATTTACAAAATAGCAAAAGAAAATCATTATGCAATTCCGGCTGTCAATGTAATCGGTACGAATAGCGTAAATGCAGTTTTAGAAACTGCAAAAGCTGTCAACTCACCTGTAATCATTCAATTTTCTCATGGAGGTGCTCAATTTTTTGCCGGAAAATCTCTCTCTAATGATACGCACAAAGCAAGTATTGCAGGAGGGATTTCGGGGTCTTTGCATATCCACGAAATGGCAAAACTCTACGGTGTTCCGGTAATTATCCACACAGACCACGCTGCAAAAAAATTACTTCCTTGGATAGACGGTCTATTAGATTCAGGAGAGGCGTATTTCAAATCAAATGGAAAACCTCTGTTTAGTTCTCACATGCTCGATCTTTCCGAAGAGCCTATTAAAGAAAATATTGAAATCTGCAAAAAATATTTAACCAGAATGAGTAAAATTGGGATGACACTTGAAATCGAGCTTGGTGTTACCGGTGGAGAAGAAGACGGGGTTGACAATACAAATGTAGAAAATTCTAAATTATACACTCAACCAACCGAAGTTGCTTATGCTTATGAAGAATTGCTTTCTATTAGCCCAAGATTTCAGATTGCGGCTTCTTTTGGGAATGTGCATGGTGTGTACAAGCCCGGAAATGTGAAATTAGAGCCTGTGATTTTAAAGAACTCTCAAGATTTTATTGAGAAAAGATTTCATACAGGTAAAAATCCCGTAAATTTTGTATTCCACGGTGGATCCGGCTCAAGCCAAGAAGAAATCAGAGAAGCCATTTCATATGGTGTGATTAAGATGAATATTGATACGGATATGCAATTTGCTTTTAGTTCAGGGGTAAGAGACTACGTATTAAACAACAAAGACTATCTTATGACTCAAATCGGAAATCCTACCGGATCGGACGCACCCAATAAAAAGTACTACGATCCAAGAGTCATGCTTAGGGACGGAGAGAAAGTATTTGTTACAAGGCTTAAACAATCTTTTGAAGATTTGAATTGTATCAATCGTTGTAATTAAAAAAATACCTCTATTCAATAGAGGCATTTTTTTACGTTATGCGAAATTGTAATTGAATTAAAAGAACTTTATGGCAAAAAGTCTATATCTTGCTACGGCAGAACCAAAAAGCGGGAAATCTCTTGTATCTCTTGGGATTATGGAGATATTAAAAACTGATTTATCAAAAGTTGCATTTTTTAGACCTGTAATTCAATCCAAAAATTCTGAGCATATTGACCCAGACATTCATCTACTTCTAAAACACTACAACCTCCCTTTTGATTATGAGGATGTTTATGGAATTAGGTTAGACGAAGGTTTAGACCTATTTTCAAAAAATCAAAAAGAAACTATTGTGGATAAAATTTTGCCCAAGTTTAGGAAATTGGAAGAGGAAAATGATTTTGTATTAATAGAAGGCTCTGATTTTTCCAGCACTTCTCCTACATTTGAATTTGAAATAAATTCCGAGCTTGCAAAAAATTTTGGCTCACCTGTGTTGATTGTAACATCGGGGTTAAATAAAACTACGGATGAAATTTTTTCATCCATAAACTTAAGCATAGAGTCCTATCAAAACTCAGGATGCTCGATATTCGGGGTAATTGTATCTCGAGTATCAGAAAATTATTTAAGTGAAGTAAAAAATTCAGTTCTGAAAATCCAAAATTCTCAAAATTTACAAATCTACTTTATTCCCGAAAATGAGCTAATAGGAGCTTCCACAATTCGAGAGATTCGAGATTCGTTGAATGCGAATGTGCTGTACGGGGAAAAATATTTAATGCGTCATGTTCATTACAGTGTGGTTGCTGCAATGCGTTTAGAAAATTTTCTTAGTTATATCAAAGAAGGGACTTTGGTTATTGTTCCGGGAGACAGAGCAGACATTATACTTGGGAGTTTCGTATGCTCTGACAATAAAAATTTTCCAAGAATTGTGGGTGTGGTGCTTACAGGAGGGATCTCCCCTGATAAAAATATTTTGAAAATCATGGAAGGATTAGAGTCTCATATCCCTGTGATACAAACAAAAGAAGACACTCTTCGATCTGCGTTTCAAATAAATGGTATTGACTCAAAAGTTTCTCCTGATGATAAAATAAAAATTGTTACCTATCTCGCTTTATTTGAATCTTCTGTGGATTCAAAAGCACTGAAAGAAAAAATTATCACTTCCAAATCAAACACTATTACTCCAAAAATGTTTGAGTTCAATCTAATACAAAAAGCTAAAGTCCAAAAAAAGCATATTGTTTTGCCTGAAGGTGAAGAGGAAAGGATTCTAAAAGCAGTAAATTTTTTATTAAAAAGAGACGTAGTAAAAATTACCCTACTCGGTAACAAAGAAAAGATTTACGAAAAAGTAAAAAGGCTCGATTTGAATTTGACCGGGGTAGAAATTATTGACCCTGCCGAATCCAAAAAAATTCAAGAATACATTCAAATCTATTATGAGCTTCGTAAACACAAAGGAATCACAATTGAAAACGCAAAAGATATATTGAGCGATTACAGTTATTATGGAACTATGATGGTTTACAATGGAGATGCAGACGGAATGGTTTCCGGATCCATTAATACAACACAACACACAATCCGTCCGGCTCTTGAGTTTATCAAAACGAAACCAGGATTTAATGTTGTGTCGAGTGTATTTTTTATGTGTCTTCCAGATCGAGTCCTTGTGTATGGAGACTGTGCAGTAAATCCAAACCCGACAGATGAAGAGTTAGCTGAAATTGCTATTTCTTCAGCAGAAACTGCAAAACAATTTGGGATAGAGCCTAAGGTTGCACTTTTATCTTATTCTACAGGAGAGTCAGGCAAGGGAGAAGAAGTCGAAAAAGTAAAGTCTGCTTTGCAAATTGCAAAAAAGAAATCTCCACACTTACTTATAGATGGCCCGATTCAATACGACGCAGCGATAGATTTGGAAGTAGGAAAATCAAAAATGCCCAATAGCTTAGTTGCAGGCAAGGCTACAGTTTTTATTTTTCCAGATCTGAACACAGGCAATAATACTTATAAGGCTGTTCAAAGATCAGCCAATGCTGTCGCAATTGGTCCGGTTTTGCAAGGTTTAAAAAAACCTGTAAATGATCTTAGCAGAGGATGCACTGTACCTGATATAATCAATACAGTAGCGATCACCGCAATCCAAGCCCAAACACTATGAAAATTTTAGTAATTAACACAGGTAGTTCTTCCGTCAAATATCAATTATTTGAAATGGAAAATAGGAGTGTGGTCTCCTCCGGTCTCATAGAAAGAATTGGAGAAAATACTTCCAAGCATATCCATAAATCAAAAAATATTTCAAGCCCTCATATTGTTGAAAAAATAATTTCTAATCATGAAGCCGGGATTGCAGAGATGGATAAATTTTTAACGCACAAGGAAATGGGCGTTATACGGAGCTCTTCTGAAATCAGTGCCATCGGACACAGAGTAGTTCATGGAGGAGAAATTTTTCAAAACCCTGTTATCATTGATAGTAAAGTGATTCAAGCAATCGAAGAAAATATCCCACTTGCGCCTCTTCACAATCCGGGAAACTTGTCAGGAATATTTGCAGCAAAAAAATACTTTGCAAGTGTTCCAAATGTTGCAGTATTCGACACTGCGTTCCATCAAACAATGCCAGAAAAAGTTTTTCGGTATGCCATTCCAGACGAGTATTACACAAAGCACAAGATACGTCGCTATGGATTTCATGGGATTTCACACGAGTATGTCACAAAAAAATCTGCCGAATTCTTAAACAAAGATTTGAATGACGTAAATTTAATTACACTTCATCTTGGGAATGGGGCAAGTGCAACTGCAATCCAAAACGGAAAAAGTTTAAATACCTCTATGGGTATGACTCCCTTAGAAGGGCTAATCATGGGGACAAGATGTGGGGACATAGACCCAGCTATTCATTTTTATTTAATGAACTCTGTAAAAATGAATTCTAAAGAAATAGATAATCTATTCAATAAAGAAAGTGGTTTAAAAGGACTGGGACTTTCAAACGACATGAGAGATGTTTTGCAAAAAGAAAAAGAAAACGATAGAAATGCAAAACTTATTTTAGAAATGTATGTTCACCGTATTAGAAAATATATTGGCGCTTATTTGGTAGAGCTTGAAGGAAAAGTGGATGCAATTGTATTTACAGCAGGGATAGGGGAGAATTCACCTTACATTCGAGAGCGCTGCACGAAAGGGTTAAAGTCTTTAGGAATCGAGATTAGCGATTCTTTTAATACCAGCGACAATCGAGGAATAAGAGAAATCAACAAATCAAATTCTAGAATAAAAATACTCGTAATTCCAACTAATGAAGAGCTTGAAATCGCTATTCAATCAGAAGGGTTATTAAAATCCAAAAAAAAAAAATAATCGTTTACGAATTAGGAATAAAATTTTAATTTATAAATGGTAATGAAAATTCAAAAAATAACTATAATTTTTTTATTTTTACTGGCACTTGTTTCTTGTAAGACGAAAAAAGAATCTGAATTCAAAGACGATAAATGGAGAGAAGAGTCTCAAAAAATTGCCTCTGATATTTGTGAGAAACTAAAAAATTGTGCAGGGGATGTGTTGAGTAGGATAAAGCCCTCTCTTCAGAAATACGCAGAGTCAGAACTAAGATCAGATAAGTGTACAGAGAAAAATAAAAAGTCCAGAGTCTATTTATTAAAAGGTTATGACCCTAAACTCATCCAAGAAAATGTCAGGGATTGTTATATGAAAATTATGAAACTTTCCTGTGATGAAATCCGAGAGGATAAAATTTCAAATATAGAATCCTGCATGATTATGGAAAAAATTCAAAAAGGAATACAAATTTAAAATATTTTTAAAAGTCCATGAAAACACTAATGAGGAAAATCGCTCACCTGATAGCAGAAATTGCTTCTAAGAAAATATTTTTTTTCCCAGTTATAATAATTATACTTTTATTAATTTTTTGGACTATTAAATTCAATATTCAAGAAAATGGGAATAGTATAAATGTAAAATCCGGACCAATAATCGAATCTGTCTATGGGCTTGGAACAATTGTCCCTACTCACAGCTATCAAATAAAAATTGGTGTAGTATCTAATATCAAAAAATTATTTGTAAAAGAAGGCGATCTTGTAAAAGCCGGGCAACCACTGATTGAATTAGAACAAATTGCTTTGTTTAAGGCTCCATTTAGCGGCACAATCACTTCTATTCCTTTTAAAATCGGTGAAACAGTTTTTCCTCAGATTCCGATTTTAACACTTATGGATTTAAAGGACCGCTATATCACAGTATCCTTAGAGCAACAAGGTGCTCTAAGAATAAAAAAAAATCAAAAAGTAAGAATTATTTTTGAGAGTATGAAAGATAAAAGATTTATAGGAAATGTAAGAGCAATTTTTCCGACGGATAATCAATTCACGGTACATATTGATGCAAAAGATTTACCTGATGAAATTTTACCGGGTATGACTGCGGATGTAGCTATAGAAATTGATAAAAGAGAAAATGCTATACTTATACCTTTGTCTTCTGTTGCCTCTGGAGTTGTTCAAATAATTCGCAAAGGAAAAAAAATGAATATTGAAGTAAAGATTGGAGTAATCGACGGGGAGTTTGGTGAAGTGGTTTCCGGGGATATTCAACCTACAGATAAAATCCTGTTATCGAAATTGAAGTAGAATGTTTTTTTTGGCGATCAGACAACTTGTCTTTAGAAAAAGGCAAACAATGCTTACCACTCTCGGGATTATTCTTGGCACTGCGGCTTATGTTGCAATTTCTGGAATTATGCTTGGGTTTCAAAATTTTATCATAGAGCAATTATTAAACAACGATTCTCATATAAGAATTTCTTCCAAAGAAAAACCTATTTTTGCTCACAGTTTAGATTCTGATTTTTTTGAAAAAAATGAAATTGTAAAATGGTTGTCTCCTCCTTCTGGAAGAAAAGACAATGCTAAAATAGAATACCCTCAAGGGTGGTTCGATAGATTGAATACGGACTCCAATGTTGCAGCGTATTCTCCCCAACTTATTATTCAGGCGATTATCAGAAGAGGAAAAGTCGCACAAGGAATAAACATGATAGGTGCAGATGTTTCTCTTCAAGAAAAAGTAACGAACATCAGAGAATACATGGCCGAAGGAAAATTTTCAGATATAGGGAACAGTGGAAACAAAATTGTAGCAGGATCATCACTCCTAACAAAAATAGGCGCTCGTGTTTCGGAAACAGTTTTTATAACTTCAGGGAAGGGGCATCCCATTCCCTTTAAAATAGCAGGTTCTTTTCGTCTTGGAATCAAAAATATAGATGAAGGGGTAATTTTTAGTGCACTTGGCGATGTCCAAAAGGTCAACCAAACTCCAAGTCAGATTAGCACGATTGCAGTAAAACTCAAAAATGTTTCCCTTGCAGGAAAAATAGCCGACAATTGGGCATCCACAGGTCAGGACAAGGTGCAAAGCTGGGATCAAGCCAATGCAAATTTTATGAGTATTTTTAGAACTCAGGACATTTTGAGAAACTCTATGACAGTCTCGATAACTATTGTAGCTTGTTTTGGAATTTACAATATTTTAAACATGCTGGTAAATCAAAAGAAAAGAGAAATTGCAATCCTTCGCTCGATAGGATATGAGTCAAAAGATATACAAAAACTATTTTTGATTCAAGGGATTGTGCTCGGACTTTTTGGAGGAATATTTGGGCTTTTTATAGGTTATCTGGCTTGCAGATATTACGGAACAATTAAGTCGGCAGATGGTATGCTTTCAGGGAAAGGTGGGTATATGCTTGTTTCTTATGATATTGCAATTTATATTAAAGCATTCATGTTGGCATTTTTTTCGAGCGCAATCGCCAGTTTTCTACCTGCGAGAGCTGCAGGAAAATTTACACCTATTGATATTATACGTTCGGAAGGTTAAATCTGGGAATTATCGCATCTAATATTTCTAAATCATTCGGAGACCCTCCTGTTCATGTTTTGAAAAATATCTCTTTTACAATTCAAGGTGGAGAGTTTGTATCTCTTACCGGAAAAAGTGGCTCAGGGAAGAGCACTCTGTTGTATATTATCAGTAGCCTTGACTTTGCGACTTCGGGTGAGGTAGAATTCTCAGGTGTAAAAATTTCTTCACTGAATTCAAGAGATTTACATGAATACAGAAATTTACATATTGGATTTGTTTTTCAATTTCATTATTTGCTTTCAGAATTGACTGCTATCGAAAATATTCTTATGCCCGCAAGAAAAACAAATTCCTTAAAAATGAGAAAAAGTTATGCGGAACACCTTTTAGAAACATTTGGGCTAAAAGATAAAATCCACAGATTTCCAGGTCAATTGTCTGGAGGAGAGCAACAAAGAGTTGCTATTGCACGAGCACTCGTAATGGAGCCAAAATATATTTTTGCAGACGAGCCTACTGGTAACTTAGATTCTATAAACGGTAAAATTGTAATGGATATATTTAAGGATATAAACAAAAAAGGCTCTACAGTTATATTTGTCACTCACGACGATGACTTTGCAAAAACCGCCAAAAGAATGATTCATCTTATTGACGGTAGGGTAGTGTAGTTTTTCTATTTTCCTTTTATTTTAATTGCAGCATATACTTTGCTACTTCTGAAAGTTTTTCTACTCCCAAATATTTTTGAGAAGGCATGTCGGGAAAACCTTGTCTGACTTTCATTGGCTCGGTAGCAAATTTCACGATTGCTGTAGGGTTATTTGCATATTTTAACTGAATCTCTGTAACAGGGGGTCCGATTCGAGTAACTCCCATAGCATGACAACCGGAACAAATTGCAGCATAGACTTGTGCCCCGATATTTTTTACTGCCTCAATTGGAATTCTTTGACCAATTGTAGTCGCCATTTTTTGAGTAGAGGATTCTCCGCAAATTGTCCATTTTGAAATACCTTGCGAGGTCATAGAATTTTTCTGTAAAACACAATTATTTTCCCCCCCTCCTACTGCAATGATATCCTTACCTTCAGGAAAAATTCCGCCTCCCTTTCCACTTCCATCGTCTATACTTGGCGGAGTGCCTCCTTCAAAAATTATTTTGAATATAAAATGAAGCCATGTAAATGTGTTGCTCCAATTTCTCGTACCATTCTCGTAAAATAGATTATCCAAAATCTTCAAATCATCAGGAGCAGGGTCTGCATCTGGATCCGGTTTTTTAGAAGGAGGAAGAGCCGATTTATCAGCCACAACAATCCCTGCAAGGCTATTTCTACGGATTATATTTTTCTCAAGAGTTACCTTGTCTGAAGATAAAATCATAAGACCAATGCCTGGAGGAACATTTCCTACAATAGCACCTTTTGCAGCAAAATTTTTGTGGTTATTTTCAAATATTATGTTATTTCTTACAATAATATTTACGCTGCTTTTCGTAGGCAAACCGGGAAGAGTAAACACTAAAATTCCTGCTGTGTTGTTATAGACAGTGTTTTCTTCGACTAAAATATTTGAAGAATTTTCGATTTCGATTCCTGAGACATTATCAAAAACTTCATTCCGCCTAACGTCCGTATTTTTACACATGCCGACATAGATTGCAGCGTCTGCAATTCCCCAACTTACGGTATCTTCGATTAAAATATTTGTTCCAAGCGTAGGGTAAATTCCATAGATTCCGGTATGGTCAATCATCAATTTACGGATTACTACATCGTTTGCGGCTTGGGTCATTACACCATTTGCACGATAATTGGAAATGTGAAATCCTTCTACATAAAAACCAGAACCGGAAGCTATGATCCCATCGTTTAATTTATTTCTTCCTTCTAACCTTGGCCATTTCCCATCTTGAATCACCCCAATCAATCGGATATTTGGTTTATCGACATACACGAATTCGTGGTAAATACCAGGATAAACTTTCACAGTATCTCCGGGGGATGCCTCTTCAACTGCTTTTTGGATAGAACTGCCTTCTTTCACCTCTATCTCTTTCGAGAAAATTGAAATAGAAATAAACAGTGCAGCTATCAGGGTAAATGTGTTTTGTATTGTTTTCATTTTGAATTCCTTTTTTGGATTTGATTTGATGTTATATTATTTGTGCCTTTGGGGACAGGTAACCCTGACGGAACTTTGTCAGGAATAGATGGAAGATTTGTTTCGTCTGTCAAAGTGTGCAGAAATAAAACTAATGCCTTTTTTTCATCTTCTCTAAGTCCGATTTCTCGTACATGCCAATTTATGTCCAGTTCACCGTAACTATGAGATTCCCTGCCTCCTCCTTTATTATAAAAATTCACTATCTCATCTAAAGTTAAAATCGCTCCCGAATGCATGTAAGGAGAAGTCAATGCAATATTACGAAGACCAGGGATTTTAAAATCTCCTTTTAAAGCCGATTGGCCTGTGAGATTTTCTCTTCCTTTGTCGAATTGTAAATTTTTATGATCCGGGGCACCGATGATAGCAGTTTCGTTTGTCGTAAAAAGTGGAGGAGGGTGGCACTCAGAGCACCTTGTCAGAAACGACCTGTATATATTAAACCCTTTTAACTCTTCTTCATTAATTGCTTTTTTCTCTCCCCAGACAAACTTATCGTATTTGCTATTCATAGAAATTAGAGTTCTCTCAAAATCAGCAAGCGCACCTGCAATGTGTTGGACTGTGATTTTTCCTTGATATTCTTTTCCATAAACTTCACGAAATAATTTTTCATAGACAGGATTAGAGTTGATCTTTTTTTTAAGGTCGTCTTTATTTGCATTCATCTCTATCGGGGAAAATAGAGGACCTAGAGCCTGATCCTCCAAAGTTGCTGCACGCCCATCCCAAAAGAGTAAATCATAGAAAGCCACATTCCAAATACTTGGAGAGGATCGCGAAATAATTTTTCCGCCGGCTCTATTTGGACCAAGACCGCACCCCCCTGTCCCCATAGACAAATCTCTCCCATCGCTTAAACCAAACGCAGGGTGGTGGCAATGAGCACAGGAGATAGAATTGTCTCCGGAAAGGATCGGATCAAAAAATAAAATCCTGCCGAGATCAATTTTTTTTGGTGAAAGACCGTCTTTTTTTATTGGAATTTGTTTGCGAAGACCGCTATATGAATCATTGGAATTTTTGTAAGGGAAGTTGTAATAGCAGTTTCCGTCTGCCTTCTTCAAAAAACTTGTAGGGCATTCAGACTTTAATGTAACCTCAGTGACTTGAATAGAATGGGATGGGCAGTTTTCTGAAGTTAAGTTTTTGGGTCTGTCTTTGCAAGCCTGAAACACAAAAAATAAAAAGCACAGAAAAATAATCAGGTTTATAATGTTTAAAGTCTTAGCTTGTATTTTCAAAAAATCCACAATAGCAAATTTTTTAATATTCGGTAATTTTTGAAAAGCACTATTTGCAAAAATTTCAAAAATATTCAAATTTTATGAATTAGGCTTTTTAGACTTTGAATAGTATTTCATCAACTCATCAATCAGAAAGTCAACAATAATGAAATCCTTTTCACTAATACCGTCACTTTCGTTTAGTAGTCTCTCATCAACTCTTAATAGTTTGTAATTGATTAGTTTTTCTTTTGGAGTTTTGTTTTGGTTTTTTGATCGAAGAGTGTGCATTTTTAATACACCAACATTCGCTTCTAAAATTTTTGTCTTGCAGTGTATTTCTATAAATTCCTTTAATTTTTCCAGAAGTTGTTTTTTATTAAATTGGCTCATCTTTTCCTCACCCTGCACTTTTTTTCTTATCGTTATAAAGTAAAAGTGAAACAAAATAGTCAAAGATAAAATTTTACTAAAATTTTTAAGCTATCAGTTTACGGTAAATTCAAGCTTACACGTTTCCGATATTTAGAATATGGAGAAATTTACACCAAAACCAATACTCAGTAAGGCTGAGCTAAAGCAAATTAAAAAATCTAGATCTCGCTTTGAAGGGAAAAAGGTAATTACTGATGATGTAAAAAAACTAAAATCTTTAAAAGTTTCACCGGAGATACCCGATTCAGAAAAAATCCATTACTATAAAGAGCCTATATGGATTGAATACTATATCCCAAAGGAATCTAGGTTTGCACTCGAAACAAAATTTATGTTCATTAAACTTATTGATGTAATCCCAAGAAATTCTCCTTACGATGATATCTTAAGAGAAGCAATCAAATGGGATGCTCTAATTGATATAGTAGGAGTAATCGAGAAATACCCCGAATATGAAAAAATCATTCAAAATTCTTACAGAAATTCCTTTTCTATGTTTGAAAAAATTTCCACCAGTTATGACGAATTCAAAAAAACCGAAGATGCTGAAGTTTTAAAAATTCCGGTATATCTTACGGAAACACTCATGCTGTTTGAACCCACCATTGCTTCTTTGGAAATTTTGGGAGAATTTGCAATGTACAATTTGAATTGGTTGATTCGTAAGTTAAATTTACAAAATATAGAATTTTCATTAGAGGACAGAACAACCTCAATATTGATTAAACGAAGAAATGAATACTGGGAGGAAAATAATTTATTGGTTGATGATGATTTTGAATTGTTGTCAGCATTATTTTATGAACAAGCCTATCCTCACAGGGGTGCACAAGAATTAGAAGAAATGGATTTTCTGATTCATTGACATCATATCGCCTAACGTCCTTTACAGAAAATTTAAGTGTATGATTAAAGTGAAATTAGAATTTATTCATCTAAAAGAAGAGATTCATATTTTACATTTTTTTTTAAAGTCGTTGGAACAAAAATCACTTCTCCCTTTTTTAATGGGACTTTTGGAATCATCCAGCCTATGTTGGCATACAAAGGCAAAAAATATTTTCCAATAGACATAGTTCCTTTCACATCAAAAGCAGTTGTAGCAAGAATTAAATTTCCCTTGTAACCAGCTTTGAAAATTTTTCGTATTCCTGTAAAACCTGAAATTTGTGTCTCCATCGTAATATCACTAATGATTGTGTGGTAGTCGTCTTTCTGGAATTTATCAAACCCTTCTTTTGCAGTTTTGGCTCTTACAGTTTTTATATTTGGGTATGTCTTGAAGTGCGTTTCTAAATTTATCGCATACCGATCATTATCATCTATTATTAGAATTTTTTTTGGCAAACTTTGGCTCCCCAATTTATTATGAAAGAAAAAATCATTTTCAAAGCAATCGCTATTTTCTTGCCTTTTTGTATTGCTTTTACTTTTAGAGCCTATTTTTCATTTTTTAAAAATTTTTGATAATGAGTCTCAAATTCCTTATTCAAGCAAAAATGTGGGAACTCCACTTCGAAAGACTGATGCTTGCAGTCTGAGGTCGGAAATGGGGGAGGTAGAATCTTTGCAAATATGTGTATCTTTTAGGATGAGGTTTTGAGCCTTAGTAGAGTTTTTGAAATTTCGCGTTTAGTGCAGATTCAGCAGTTTTCGTGCAAAAATGTGGGAACTCCATCTTTTTTGAGGAATTGCACATTTAGTACGGGTTCAGCACTTTTCGTGCAAAAATGTGGGAACTCCACCTTTTTCGAGGAATTTCACATTTAGTACGGGTTCAGAACTTTTTCTGTAAAAGCTAAAAAATTTTTTCTAAAATTACAAAAATTTTATTTCTATCGTGATATTATTTTACCTTATATCAAGAGGCAGGAGATAGTGGCTGGGGATCAGGGATAGAGGAAAGAAAAATTTTATATTAGGAGAATACTATGAACCCGGAAAAATTTGAGCGGACACAATCGAGTTTACTCATTCCAGAAAAATTTATGGATGAGTTTAACGCGAGGACTGAAACTATTTCGAGAGAAGATTACTTGCATGATTTGCTGGAGAGGTATCGCAATGTGTTACTTTGGAGGACTTTTGAAAAGTTGGATTGTGTTAAGACGGTGTATCAGGAAGAAGGGCAAAACTTGCAGAAGAAGAATTTTCGTCCAGAGAACGCAGATTGGATTGAGCTAGGTGAGTTTGCTCAATGGCTCGGTATTTCAAGAACGGCTCTTTTTACTCTTCTTTTGCTGCTTGACATTGCCGGATGGGACATAATTGTCCCTGCCAAGTTCTATGACTTTGGAGTTCCACCCAAGGTCAGTTCTATTGCGGTAGGAGTTTACCTCTCCAAGAGAAAAACTATACGATACAATAGGCTAATACGACATAAGATGCGAAAATAAAAGAAAAGCAAAACTAAAAAAACTACAATATCAACAAAAATACAAACAAGTTATGCCCGGATAGAATTCTTTATTTAGACGAATGTATTTTGTCTTTGATTACTTTTAAAAAAGGAACTAACGATTCTAAAATTTCGGGGAGTTCATATTCTAAAATATCACCTGCCTGAACGATATCATTCGCTTCGAGAGCCAATGCTGTTCTAGCAAGCGAGTCATTCAACTGGTTGTTTACTTCGCTAAACAATTGGTCATTGATTTTAATATTATCTAAATCAAATTCAGGATTTTTTTGTTTTAATGAGATTAACCCGGTAAGAAGAACATTGAGTCTGGTAATCGAGTGGCTAAGCAGCTCACTTGCAATTAAATCTTTTCCCGATTGAAAGTTTTCATTCACCTTTATAAATTCATTTTTCAATGTATCCATATTTTCTGAGTATGTATGAACAATGTCAACTAACGCATCAGTTGTTAAATCAATGGCAGAGACTCTACCTGTAAGATCCATTAAGAACAATTTTAAGTCTCTAAGATTTTCTAAATAGTCTTCAATAGACGAGAAAGAATCTAATTTAGAAGAATTCATTTCCATAAAGTCTAAGATTTCTTGGACATTCTTTCCTTTTCCCATTGGTTTGATTCTAGTTAAATCTAACTTTAGTAGGATTTTAGCTGAATTCATAATAGATAGCATCCAACCAATACCTTCTACCAAATCGGCTGATTCTTTTTCGGTTAGTGAATCACGTCCAAAAATTGTGTTACCAATTTTATCGATATAGTTATCAAATTCTAACAAACTAGAACGAAGCATATCCATTTCTTCACCGATGTAAAAATCAAAACGCTCTGCACTACTGATTTCGATAGAATTCATTTCACTTTTATCTAATTCTTTTCCATCAACAAGAAAATTCATTAAAAACTTACCTTGAGACTCGATCCATTTATTCATAGCATCAAAAATCTCTCCAAGATTTTTTTCATTATCTAAGGCTCCATTCAAAGGCTCATTATTCACAAAAATTTTCATAATTTTATTCCTTATTCATTTTTAAATTATTATTTAGGTAAGCACCTATAGCTTTGTTTTTTCCCATGCCTTGCTCCATGTACATAAACTTTGCTTTTAGTTTTTGTTCAAAGCCATTCAAATGAGAATCATAGTTTTTAATTTTCTTATTATTTTCTGCTATTAAGTCTTCGGCTAATTTTATTTTTGTTGATAGTAATCCAGATGTGTATTGTGTGTATGGTTTTAAGTGTTCGAGAAGTTGAACACCGAGACCATTATCCATCCTGCTATCTCCGTTGTTATCTGATGCAAATAATTCTCTAACTGCTTCTGGGTTGTCGGATAAAGCACGCTTTAAAGTTTCTTCGTCAACTTGTAGAAGCCCTTCCTGTATTTGTTTCCAGCTTGAACCTACAGCCCCAGTGGACAACCCTATATCAGACAGAACTCGATAACCGGATTCAAAAGAAGAAGGGTAAGATGCACTGGTAATAGTTCTCATTCCAGATAGCATCCTAAGCACTGCATTATCTCCCGATAATATTCCTGATTTATTTTTGTTATCCCAGAATCCGGAAGATATATCAAAATTCGGGTCTCTGTCGTTAGATTGTTTTGAGTCTGAAATTTTTCCATCTCGATTGACTGCCGTAACATCACGAGAATATTTTACAAGATCGTTATGAGCTGCAACAAATTCCTTTAACATATTGATCCCTTTCTCGGCATCTACATCTATATCAACAATAATTGGTTTCTCGGTTTTTTTGTGAATGCTTAAAGAAACACCTTCTAAAATATCTTTAATCTCTTCATTTTTATCTCTGGTGATTTCGATTCCGTCTAACTTTAATTTTGCGTCTTTGGCTTCTGTGATTATAGTTGCGGGTACAGCACCTTTTATTTCCGGAGGTGTTACAATACTGATTTTTTGAAATACAATATCTTCCGAACTATAGTTAGAAAAAATTACTTTTATGATGTCTCTATTCTTGATTGAGCTTGGAATTGCTAATTTAATTTTATCTTCTTTGATTTCGGGAGATTCAAAATATATTTTCTCCTCTTCTCCCAATAAATAGTAAAATCCTATTTGTATATCATTCGGTTTACTATTAATTAAATTCACACTGCCTTCGATATATGAATTTTTTTCAACTTTTTGTTTTTCTATTTGAAAAGTGTAAGCTGTTTTTGTTTTCAAAGAAAATGAGTCAGTTGTGGTGGTTGCTTTAAATCCCTCTTTATCATTATTTGAAAATTTCTCAGATTGAAATGCAATTGGCAAATCCTGTTTAATCGAGAATGAAGTTTTTTTAGGCTCTGGCTCTGGAGTATTTTCTCCTACAAGTCCGGCTGATTTTAGGATTTCGTTTGGGTCTTGAAATATGAGTTTTGCTTCTTCCCCATATTGAAGTGCCGAAAGTGATACTACAGAATTTTCTGAATCTACTTTTGTAATTGAAGCTACAGCGATTCCGTGAGCATTGTTTTTTATGGAGTCAACGAGAGAGTTTAAAGTTCCTCCCGGAAAATCAATGTCTGCTCTTAAAGACTTTGAAAGAATAGAAAATTTTCCTGCTGAAAGTTTGATCTCAGGGTTTACTTTGTTTCCGGCTACCTGATTTTTAGTGGCAAGTTCTAAGATTTCGATATTGCGCTTGCCGGGTTTTGCACTTCTTGTTGCTTCCCCGGAAATATAGCCTTCTTCGTTAGATACAATTTTTTTTGCTGCAAAGGGTGCGGTAAAAGATACGAGTTGTTTTGTTTTTGACTGCAGATTCGTTACAAGAGTTTTTAATTCACCATAAACCTTGACTTGGGCTTTGTTAAAGTTGTTTTCTTTTTCAAGGCGTTTGATAGGTCTTGCTTCAAGCTCTACAAGTTTTTTGATAATTTCGTTTGTATTTTGTCCGGAACTTAATCCCGGCATAGTAAAAGCAGGCATATATCTCTCCTTTTTTATATTCGTCTTATTTAGAAAAAAGATTACTTAAAATCCAATAAAAAATACTTTGTAGTTTAACGATATTTTAAAAAAATACTTATGTCGTTTTAGCGAAACTATGGATGAAACAAAAATAGATAAAGACAACTCCGAATTATTTTTTGATAGAGAGCTTTCTTGGTTAGATTTTAATTGTAGGGTATTAGAAGAGGCGAAAAACCCGGAAAATCCTATTTTAGAGAGATTAAAATTTCTCTGTATTACAGAAACCAACTTAGATGAATTTTTTATGATACGGGTTGCGGGTCTTCGATTTCACAAAAAAGCAGGGAACGACGAAAAAAGTTTAAACGGAATGAGAATTTCTGAGATTCTTTTAAGTATTTCTAAAAAAGTTTCTGAATTCGTAGAAAGTCAGTATAGAATCTTAACGGAAACTATAATGCCCGAATTAAAACAAAATGGGATAAATATCATAGTCAACCCTTCTGAATTGAATCAGGATGAAATTAAGTTTATAAAGAAATATTACAAAGAAGAAGTATCTTCTATTTTGACACCTTTGTCGATTGATCCGTCTCACCCGTTCCCTCATGTATTGAATAGAACTTTGAATCTTGCGATTGTGCTTAGCTCTGATGAAGACAAAGTTACTCGAAGAGACTTATTTGCAGTAGTGCAAGTTCCATCCGTCTTACCGAGATTTTTAAAGTTACCAAACTCTGAATCTGAAGAAAGATTTTTCCCGTTGGAAGAAATTATTAAACTTCATCTGTCTGATATTTTTTTTGGGATGACTATCAAAGAGATTCACGCTTTCAGAATTTTAAGGGATGCAGATATTTCTTTTAATGAAGAGACAGCCAATGACTTGCTTTTATCTGTAAAGAATGAGTTGAAAAACAGGATTTGGGGAGATGCAGTGAGATTAGATGTTCATCAGGGAGCTGCCGGTCTTGTTAAGTCCACCTTAGAAGAATTGAATTTTTTAAATGAAACTGAGATTCACGAAATTCCTAGTATTTTGAATTTGAACGATTTGATGTATTTTTATGGGTTAGAGAAAACTGCACATTTGAAATTTCCCTTTTTTATTTCCAAGAATGCTTTACAATTAGAAAATCCGGAGAAGATTTTTTCTGCCATCAGAAAAAGTGATAAACTATTGCATCACCCTTTTGATAGTTTTCAAACTATTGAGGAATTGTTAAAAATAGCAAGTGAAGACCCAAAAGTCCTTGCGATTAAAATGACTTTGTATCGTACGAGTGGAGACTCTCCTATTATTCAGTATCTTGGTCAGGCTGCAGAAAATGGAAAGCAGGTGACTGTTCTTGTGGAACTCAAAGCCAGATTCGATGAAGAAAGAAATATCAAATGGGCACAAAAACTTGAAGACTCTGGAGTCCATGTTGTGTATGGAGTAGTAGGTTTAAAAATTCATTGCAAGATGATGTTGATAGTCAGGCGAGAAAATGATAAGCTGAGGCGTTATGTGCATCTTGGAACTGGAAATTATAATTCCACAACAGCAAAATATTATACTGATATAAGTTTATTGACGATGAATGAAGAGATTACCGAAGATGTAGGTCTTTTGTTTAATGCATTAACAAGTTTTGCAAGGATGCCAAAGCTAAAAAAACTTTCTGCAGCCCCGCACAATTTAAAGAAAGATATTCTGGATTTAATTAGTGAAGAGACAACGAATGCAGAAAAAGGAATCGAGTCAAAAATTTTTTTAAAAATGAATTCTTTAGTCGATCCGGATGTAATGGTTGCACTGTATAAGGCAAGCATTGCCGGGGTGAAAATTGATTTAGTCATTAGAGGGGTTTGCTGCATTCGTCCGGGGATTCCTGGCGTTTCTGAAAATATTCAAGTTCGTTCAATTGTTGGAAGATTTTTAGAGCATTCACGAATCTATATATTTCATAACAATGGAAAGCCAAAAATTTTTCTTGCGTCTGCGGATTGTATGCCAAGAAATTTTGAGAAGAGAATAGAAGTAATGTTTCCAATTCTTGACGAAAAGATGAAGTCCAAAATTTTAGAAATAAAAGACTATATATTAAGGGATAATACAAAGGCACGAATCCTTCTTTCAAATGGTATATATAAAATTTTAACTCCGGGGACAGAGCAGCCATTCAATTCTCAGATGGAGCTAACACAAATCGCATGAAGTATAAAGAACAACTAATTTCAATTCTTGGAAGAGATAGAGTTTTTTTTCGCGAAGAAAATTCTATGGATACAGGAACTTTTGATTCCTATGGTTCTGATAGAACAAAAGTTTTTTCTCCTGATTATAATATTCTTTGTTTCCCGATATCAACCGAAGAAGTTTCGTCGATTGTCCGAGTTTGCTATGAAGAGAATATCAAACTAGTTCCATCGGGGGGAAGGACAGGATACGCCGGTGGTGCAATTGCAAGAAAAGGAGAGTTGGTAATTTCACTTTCAAAAATGGATAAGTTAATAGAGCTTGATTCTTTTTTCGGATCCATAACTGTCGAAGCCGGGATGATCACAAAAAATTTACAGAACGAAGCCGAGAAGAATGGATTTTACTTTCCGGTAGATTTTGCATCTACTGGATCTTCGCATATCGGAGGAAACATCGCAACTAACGCAGGTGGGGTGCGAGTTGTGCGTTATGGACTGATTCGTAATTGGGTTTTAGGACTGACAGTGGTAACAGGTACGGGAGAAATACTAAAATTCAACGGTGGAGTTTTAAAGAACAACACTGGTTATGATTTAAAACAATTATTTATTGGAGCAGAGGGAACATTGGGGATTATCACTGAAGCCACACTTCGCCTAACTAAAAAACCTTACGATTCCAGAGTCCTACTTGTATCTGTAGAAAAATATTCAAAGATATTAGAAATTTTTAGAGAAACGCATAATGTCCCAATTCCACTTCTTGCTTATGAATTTTTTACAGGGTATTGCCTCGAAAAAGTAAAGGAGCATCTAGGAATTCCTGATCCTTTTTCGGTTCCAAGCGATTACTATATTTTATTAGAATTTGAAATTCAAGAAGAAAACGATGAAGAAAAACTTTTTCTTTTTTTAGAGTCTATTTCGGAGAAGGAATTAGTCTTGGATGGAAGCGTAGCTCAAAACTCCCGACAAAAAGAAACCTTTTGGAAATACCGAGAAGGGATTAGTGAAAGTATTTCTCTTGGATTTACTGTGCATAAAAATGATATTTCACTTCCTCTAAAAAATATGGAGGCTTTTCTAAAAGAAATGGAAGCTCTGTTGAAGAAAAATTATCCTGATTTCAAGTTTGCTCTATTTGGACACATTGGAGATGGAAACCTACATTTGAATATGATAAAACCAAGCTCAATTTCTGACGAAGAATTTTTTCATTCTTGTAAAAAAGTAGATCCGATGATGTTTGAATTGATTCAAAAATACCAAGGTTCGATCAGTGCAGAGCACGGAATCGGTTTATTAAAAAAAGATTTTTTGAGATTCTCCAGAACAGAAGAAGAGATTCTACTTATGAAAGAAATTAAAAAAGTATTGGATCCAAAAGGAATTATAAATCCCGGCAAAATATTTGACTAACTTCCTTTTTTTAAAAAAGTGGAAGTAAGTCTATGTCGATACCTAAAATTCAACTTTCAGGAAAAGCCAATTATAGAAAGATCGATGAAAATATTGATTTTTATGAGCTATTTCAAAAGATCGAAAAAGAAACTGAAAATTGTTTCTATCTGGAATCTTTAGGTCGAGAAGGGTATGACTCAAGGTATTCTATAATCGGTCTTGATCCTGAGATAATTTTAACTGGGAAAGAAAATTCTATTCAAGTAGGTGAAGAATCTTTTCAGACTGAAAATCCATACTATGAATTAAGAAGGATAATCCCGTCTAACGTCCTTTCTAGAAACTATTCTGGTGGCCTTGTTGGCTATATCGGATATGAAGCGATTAACTATTTTGAGCCTTCATTGAAATTACAAACTCATCAGCTCTTTCCTATTTTTCAATTTGGAGTGTATGAAGATGGTTTGATTTTGGATAAAATGACGGGAGAGGTTTTCTATTTTCATTTTGAGAAAGACAGATTTTCAAAAGTAGAAAAATTTATTAGAGCCAAAGTTCCTAAACCTGAAAATCCGATCATTAAATCTCTCGGATATTCTATGACCAAAGAAGAGCATCGAGAGAAAGTTTTAGCTGCTATTGAAGAAATCAAATCAGGAAATACTTTTCAATGTCAGGTTGGTTTTAAGTCTGAATTTGAAATTCGAGGAGATTCGTTACCGATTTATTCAGAATTAAGACAAATCAATCCTTCTCCCCACATGTTTTATTTAAAATTTTCCGATAAAAGATTGATCGGAGCAAGCCCGGAATTATTGTTTAGACTCAGAAATGGAGAAATCGAATCTTTTCCTTTAGCCGGCTCGATTAAAAGAGGAGACTATTCTGAAGAAGATTTAAAATTAGCAAAAATACTTCTGAACAATCCTAAAGAAATTGCAGAGCACAATATGCTCGTTGATCTGCATAGAAACGATGTAGGAAGAGTCGCAAAGTTTGGAACTGTAAAAGTAAGAAGACTCATGGATATAAAAAAATTTAGTCATATACAGCATATTTCCAGCGAAGTAACAGGAATCATTAAGAAGAGAGAAGACATGTTTTCAGGACTTGCAACTTCATTTCCGGCAGGAACGCTTTCAGGCGCTCCAAAAATCGAATCTATGAAAATCATTGAAAGACTGGAAAATAATCCGAGGGGCCCTTATGGTGGTGCACTCGGGCATTTTGGTTTTAATGGAGATTGCACTTTTGCGATTCCGATACGAACTTTATTTATTTCAGGAAGTTATGCATTTACTCAAGCGTCAGGCGGAATAGTTTATGATTCAACACCTGAAGGAGAGTATGATGAAGTCATAAGAAAATCAGCCGCAATTGAAAAAGTCATAAAAAAATTTTCGGGAAATCAATGAAAGTTTTAATACTCGATAACTTTGATTCATTTACATACAATCTCTATCAATATGCAGGAGAAATTTTAGAATCTTCAGAAAAGTTTTTTCAACTTGACGTTATTCGAAATAATGAAATTACAATTGAAGAGATTCAAAAGCAAAACTACGATAGGATTATAATTTCTCCTGGACCGGGAGACCCGGCAGATAAAAATTATTTTGGAGTGTGTGCGGACGTTCTACTGCATGTCGGGAAAACAACTCGTGTACTTGGAGTTTGTCTTGGGATGCAGGGTATTGCACATTATTTTGGAGGAAGGGTGATTCGAGCCAAGATTCCCATGCACGGCAAAACAAGCAGGATTCAACATGATTCCAGGGGAGTATTTTCCGGTTTGCCTCAGGATTTGGAAGTTATGCGATACCACTCTCTAATAGTCGATTCATCTCTTATTCCACCTTGTTTGGAAGTCACTGCGTTTGTAAACTCCACAGTTGACAAAGAAATCATGGGATTAAGGCACAAAAGTTTTCCTATAGAAGGAATTCAATTTCATCCTGAATCTTTTGCTACAGAGGGTGGTATGAAAATGATCGAGAATTTTCTATTGACCGAACAATAAAAAATGCTACCTTGAGTAATTTTCAATTACACTCGAGGAAGGTTTTCCATTTCATTCTTAAATTTTACTTACAGTTACACAAAAATTGTATCGAAGCGATTTTTTTGGCAAACTATTTATGGATAAAGGTTAATCTCTTCTGTTGCGATCGTGATTAATTCTATTCATAATGTATAGGGCAAGGTAAGCTCCTAAAAATACGGCAATCAAATTTACGTTGGATAATTGGGTCGATCCAATTTTTGGAGAGATCAACCACATAATAATATTTCGCAAAGCATCTTGTAGGATTGCAAAAACAATTAGTGCTCCAACGGAAGCGACTAAAATTGTACCTAAAAACTTACCCAGTAAATCTTTTTTAAGATAGAAGTAATAATACCAAGCAACTACTGCGGACACAGCTATTAAAAATATAATATCAACTAAAACTGTCCAAGGAGCTGAAGGGGAGGCTAATGGAGCTAATAAAAAATGTTCAAAATACATACTGTTAAATTTATCGTAAAAATGGCGATTTTTTTGCACCAATTTTTTTTATTATAGTAAAAAACATATTTTAAAAAATGAAAATATTCTTTTCTATGTAAATAAATTTTTTAAGTATAAGAAAATGATGAAAATATCAAATAAGACTAAAATTTTTGGAATTCTTGGAAATCCTTTATCCCACACTCTATCGCCTCTAATTCATAACTATCTATTTCAAGAATATGGTTTGGATGGAATTTATTTAGTTTTTGAGACTCAAAATCCAGATAGCACTTTAGTATCACTTCAAAATTTGAATGTACAAGGACTGTCTGTGACTATTCCTTATAAAGAATGGGCTTATTCGGTTGCACATAAAAACGACGAAACATCCGAATGGATGAAAGCTGCCAACACTTTAACATTTCAAGAGAATAAAATATTAGCCAATAACACAGACGGGTATGGTGCGGTTGAATCTATAAAAAATTCAGGAAATAAAATATTGCATTCTAATGTTGTTGTTTTAGGTAGCGGAGGAAGTGCCAGAGGTATCGCATATTCATTGGCAAAAGAAATGAAACAGAAAAAGATTTATATCTCTGCGAGAAATAAAATAAAGTCTTTGGAATTGGTGAGTTTGTTAAATTCTACTTCCCCCGGAATATCTGAATACATCCCAGTGCAACAAATTGGTGAAGTAAAAGATGATGTATCCCTTGTTATCAACACAACTCCTCTTGGAATGAAAAACTACGATCAAGATATTTTGCTATCAGAAGATTTTTTTTCAAATAATCATACGTTATTCGATATTGTTTATAATCCTTGTCATACTCCATTGGTCAAACTCGCAATGAAAAGAAAGGCAAAAATTATCTTGGGTTATGAAATGCTTGTTTATCAAGCGATGAAGCAGTTTGAAATATTCACAAGCATTCAAGTCGAAAAAAAGATTATTGAAAAAGTCAAAACTCAAGTTTTTAAAATATTAAAATGAGTTTTGATGAATTTTTAGACCAACTTCCTAATTTAGAAAAGACAAGAAATTTTAATGTATTTAAAAGTTATAGTTTAGAAAAGTTTGAGTCTGCATTAAAGTTACTAAATTTAGATAGACGATTTTCAAAAGCAAAAATCCCTCTTCGTATTTCAGTGATTGGGACTAATGGAAAAGGCTCTGTGTCACACTTTCTTTCTGAGTTAGCTATAAGCTCAAATTTGTATAAGAAAGTCGGGTTGTTTACTTCTCCTCATCTTTTGCATAAAGAAGAGAGAATTCGTTTGAATGCAGAAAAAATTTCTATAGAGAAATTAAATTCACTATTTCGAGAGCTATCTTTCTATTACGAAGATTTATTGAGTGAGCTTTCGTATTTTGAAATATTTACGATTATGGCTTTTTTTTATTTTCAGAAAGAAAATTGCGATCTTGAAATCTACGAAGCTGGTCTTGGCGGGAGATTTGATTCTACAAAATTGGCTTTTTCTGATATTTTAATTCTGACAAAAATAAGTTTGGATCATTCTGAAATATTGGGAAAGACCGAAGTAGATATTTTAAAAGAAAAATTGGCGATTTCATCGGAATATACAAGATTTCTATTCTATTACAACCAAGAAAATCAAGAATTGAATGAAATGATTTCCGGGTATTGCAAAAATAAAAATATTGAGACATTTTTTTTTACGAAAGAATTTCAGGATATAGATTATCTTTCCTACAATTTAGAATTTTGCAAATTTATTTTCAATGTGATTGATCCAAAATTTGATTCTTCTGTATATAAGGTTAAGAATGGTGCCCCGGGCAGAATAGAAATTTTAAAAGAAGAGCCTCTTGTTGTGTTTGATGTTGCGCATAACGTATCTGCGATTCAGTATCTTTTAAAGTCAATTCAAAGTAAATTCTATTTCCATAAGTTAAATGTTGTATTTGCTTGTTTAAAAGATAAAGATGGAGAAGAAATGGTAAAAGTTTTCTTATCGAGTCCATTTATCGAAAAGGTGTATCTTTATAGGTCTGGCGAATATTTGGAAATTCATTTAATTTCTGAAAAAATCGAGACTATAAGCCAAGATCAACTGAAAGAGCTTACCCAAAACAGCCATCTTCCACTTTTGGTCACAGGCAGTTTTCGACTTTACGATTTGATAAAAAGAAATTTCAGTGGATAATTTGGTATGGATTTCAAGATTTCTGTAATTTTGTCATTTACTTTGCACCTTTTAGGGTATGGTTTGTATTTTCTATATTCGGAATATTTTTTTTCTCAGAGCAAATTATCTATCTTGATTCAAAAAGGGGAAACTCAGAATTATCCTGTCGGGCTAATAGCATTTCAATTTCAAGGGAAGGGTGAAACAAATATCAATCAATATCAATCTGCTTTGGAGGGTGCCGAGTCAGAAGAAATAAAAAATATCCAAAATAAAATTACCTACCCTCCGGTAGCCTTAGAAAATGGGTGGGAGTCAAATTGTGAGTGGAGTGTAGAAATAGGAAAAGAAAATAAGGCAATTCGGGTTCATCCGATAAATAAATGCAAATACCAAGTTTTTGAAAATGAGTTTATGCGTGTAATTAGAAATTGGAATTTTACTTTACAGGAAGGAACAGTGTTGAAAATTCCGGTTGCATTCAGAATCCAGAGTGTGAAATAATTTATGTGGTATGCTCTTTATACAAACCCCAGAGCAGAGAAAAAACTATCTGCACTTTTAAATAAATACAAAGTAGAAAATTATCTTCCACTTTTGGCAATTAAAAAAAAGTGGTCGGATCGCTATAAAATTATCAGTACACCTCTTTTTACTTCTTATATATTTGTGAATATTGAATACGATAAAGATAGAATAAAAATTCTTTCTCTTCCCGGTGCCCATCATTTTATTTTTCATCTCGGTAAACCTTGCATAATTTCGGAAGAAGATATTGAAATGATAAAAATTTTTGTAGAAAATTTTCCGGAAACCCTGAAATTAAAAAAAGAAGAAAGTTTAAAGAAAGGAAAAACAATTTTAATCAAATATGGCCCTTTCGCTGGGCATAAAGCAGAGGTTGAAAGAGTGAATAAAAATGCAAGAGTAGTATTGAAACTGCCTGCGATGAATCAGACAATTTCGGTAGAAGTTCAAGTTGAAGAGTTGGGTTTGGATGAAATATGGTAGAACAAATTATTACAAAAATTGAAAGAGCAATTGATATTGAGATTGAGTCTATCAAAACATTTAGGGCAAATCTTGACTCAAAAAATATTGAGATTGCAGTAGAAGAAATATTTCAATCAACAGGGAAGTTAGTGCTTTCCGGAGTCGGAAAGTCAGGCGACATTGCTAAAAAAATTTCTTCTACTCTATCTTCAACCGGAACACCTTCTTTTTTTCTTCATCCGACAGATGCAGCCCATGGAGATGCAGGTATTGTTCAAAAAGGGGATGTTCTGCTTGCGATAGGAAAAAGTGGTGAAAGTGATGAATTGGTTTTTCTTATACCTACTTTTAAAAAAATTGGTGTGAAGATTATTTCGATTACTGCAAATCCAAAATCTCGTTTAGCAAAATCTTCAGATATTCATATATTTACACCAATTTTAAAAGAGGCCTGTCCTTTAGATTTAGCTCCAACGTCAAGCACTACGATAGCTTTGATCTTGGGTGATGCAATTGCAATGGCTTTGATGGAAATGAAAAAGTTCAAAGAAAATGATTTTGCCTTGTATCATCCTTCTGGAAGATTGGGAAGAAGGCTCTCACTTAGTGTAGATGACGTTATGCGGAAAGGTAACGAAAATTCTACGATTAAAGCAAATCAAAAATTAAATGAAATATTAACCGAAATTACTTCAAAACTTGTGGGAGCAGTGTCAGTAATAGACGAGAACAATCATTTACTCGGGTTTATTACCGATTTTGATATTCGAAGATTATTGAAAGAGAATAAACTGACAAACGACAAAACAGCATCTGACATTATGAATACTAAACCGACACATTTTCGGATTGGAGAAAAGGCGTACGATGTTCTTTTGGCAATGGAAGAACGAGATAGACCTATCTCTGCTGCGCCTATTTTGGATACAGAAGAAAAAGTTGTTGGAATAATCTCCCTCCATGATTTACTTCAAAAAGGTTTGAAATGAAGAAATCGAATCCAAGAATAATTCTTACCTTGGATCAAAATGAGCTGACCACTATAACCAAAAACATACTCGAAAAAGTTAGCTGCCTTGAAGTTCGATTTGACCTATTAACAAAAAAATTTGTTGAAACAAGTTTGGTTCAGAGGTTAAAATTACTTGGCAGACCTGTGATTTTTACAATCCGAAAACAAAAAGATTCGAGTATGCACCAAATAGAAAATATTCCAGAAGGCACAATCTTTCAGGTGCTGGAAAATTTTAATTCTCAAAAAAATTATTTAGATATAGAAATGGACTCCAAAAGTATTTTTACTGATTTTAGAAATAATAAATTTTCTACAATACTATCCTACCATGATTTCTATAAATCTATTTCTCGAAAAAAAATGAAATCTATGATTATGAAAAATTGTATTCCGAGAAAAAAACAGATTTTTAAATTTGCAGTAACTCCCAAGAATATAGAAGAAGTTGCATGCTTTTTAGATGATACGCAATTCCTTTCAAAGGAATACTCTTTGATTTCTATTGCAATGGGAGAGTTAGGAATAGTATCCAGAATTTTTGGGGATCATTTCGGTTCAAAATTTACCTATTGTTGTCTAAGTTCTCCTAAAGCCCCCGGTCAAGTCAGCTTAAAAGCAATGAATAATTTTAGAAAGGAGGTCTGATTTTTTTTGTATAAATTGGTTAGGACCCAAATTTGTGTTTTATCAAAAATAGGTTTGTATTCTTTGTATTCAAAATTAATTTATCTCTAAAAAGAGATTAACTTGAAAATACTACACGCAACCGCAGAATATTATCCGTTTATAAAAGTGGGAGGGCTTTCAGATATGCTTTCCTCTTTGTCGCATTTTCAGACATCGGAGCACGAAGTTTCTGTTGCTCTGCCTCTATTACAAAATTTTAAAGACAAGCCGAAATTCACGGGGAAGGTGCTACCGGCTATTTCAAGCAACACTCCATTCTATTCTGAAACTTCACAAATTCTAAAAAGATCTTTTTTTCGCGAAGCAAGTTTGGGTAGAGTGACTATGTATTTTTTTGAGTCAGAATTATTTATTCAAAAAAATGCAATTTATGGAGCATCAGATGAACATTTTAACTTTGCTGTTTTTTCTGCTGCGTGTTATTATTTAGGGAAGGAATTGGATGTCGATCTTGTTCATGGACATGACTGGCATGTTTCAATTGCAATGATACTTAATGCGTTAGACGATAGCGGTAAGCCAACTTGCTTCACAATCCATAATCTGGCCTATCAGGGAGATCACCCGAAATGGATGACTGGATTTTTACGAGTTGATCCATTCAATATATCGGAAGACATACTTTTGCATTTGGATAAGATCAACTACCTGAAGGGTGGATTGCTTACCGCTAATGAAATTACCACTGTGAGTCCCGGTTATAGAAATGAAATTCTATCAGAGCCATCGGGTCAGTTTTTAGCTTGGCTTTTAAATCAAAGACAAGATTCTCTGACTGGAATTTTAAATTGTATAGATATGAATGAGTGGAATCCTGAATTTGATAGAAAAATTTATGCAAATTATTCTTGCGAAACACCAGGGTATGGAAAGCAACAAAATAAAATTTCTCTATACAATGAATTTGGGATAGATGCAGATATTGACAGACCTTTGATTGGTTTGATCGGTCGCCTAACGTATCAAAAGGGATTTGGAGTTTTCTTGAGTTCTTTTTTTCAAAAAAGAGATTTGCCATTTTATTATTTTTTTCTTGGTAGTGGAGATAAAAACTTAGAGGACACTCTATTGAATTTATCGCACCATGAAAATTATAGAATTTGTTTTTATAAAGGTTTTGATGAAGTGCTTGCAAGAAAAATTGAAGCTGCATCTGATTTTTTCCTAATGCCTTCCCTTTTTGAGCCTTGCGGATTGAACCAGTTTTATAGTCATATCTATGGTGCTATACCCATTGTGTCGAGAGTGGGTGGGTTAAAAGATTCTGTGAACGAATCGGATCTAATCGAATATTTTACTGGATTTGTATTTGAGCCTGGAGCCGATCATTCACTAAATTACGCATTGGATCGAGCCTTTCAGTTGTATAACAATAAAGAAAAATTTTCAAAAATCAGAAAAAATATTATGAAACTCGATTGGTCTTGGGAAAACAGTCACAAGAAATACACCGAGATTTATAATCGAGCCATCGCAAAAAAAAAGAGTTCAACTTTTTAGCAATTATCTCTATTACAAAATTCATCTTCAGATTCAAGCTCTAGGGTTACATGTTGAATTTTTAAGTGCTCCATAGAGTGTTTAATTTTTGATTTTAGATTAGCGTGTAACTTGAAATTAGTTTTTTTTGCTATTACTAAGTGCGCTGTCATCGCATTGAGTGAAGTACTAATCCCCCAAACATGGATATGGTGGATGTCTTTCACTTCTTTATTTTTTAGGATTTCATTTTTGACTAAATTCAAATCAATGTCTTTGGGAACACCATCGAGAGAAAGAACTAAACTGTCTTTTAGCAAACTCCAAGCAGAGCCAAAGATTACAATAATGATTGCAAGGCTAACAATAGAATCAACCCAATACCAAGACGTAAACTGAATAATAATTCCACTTACTAATACCCCCACAGAGACTAACGTATCCAATACTAAATGAAGGAACGCTCCTTTGATATTCAGGTCATTGTCTTTCTCTTTAAAGAAAAAAAACGCAGTTAGCCCATTGATCAAAATCCCAGCGGTTGCAACGTAAGCAATATACTCCCCGTTTAACGCTTGTTTGCGATTCATCCTTGAGACACTTTCAATTGCAATTCCTCCAATTGCAATCATTAGGATAATTCCGTTTATCAGTGAAACAAGGATTGTTGTTTTTCTATATCCATAAGTAAATCTGTAATTGGGAAGTATTTTAGATAATTGAAATGCAATGAGTGATAAAAATAGACTAACAACATCACTGAGGTTATGGAATGCGTCTGAAATTAAACCAAGTGAACTCAAATAAAAACCAAATCCAAATTCAATAAAAACAAATAGAAGGTTTAGGACTATGCCTGCAATGAAAGCATGGTTCGTGAAATTCTTAGAGGAGTCAAAAGAATGATTGTGGTGGTGACCTTCCAATGTATTATCCTAAAATTTTTTATGTTAATAAATTAATTCATCTAATTCCATGGTTCTAAATGACTGAAAGATGAAAACAGGAATATTTTCTTTATTTTTTTTCTCTTCTAAGGATAAGAACTCTCCGTTGCGAATAAACTTAGGGAAGGGGTTTATTTTTTCTTCTCCTTTTTTTACGGAAATTATCATCCCGGAAAATTTTCCTGAAATCTCGTAAGCGCAGCCTTCTATTAAAGAAACAACTTTCTCTTCTGCTTCGTAATCAAATTTATTTCTTCTGTAAATATAATAGGCTTCATGTCTATTCCAGTCATAAAAAACTAAAAAGTCGTCTTTCTTCCCTTTATAAAACAATTTCATGGTTTCGGGGAAATTCACTGTACCGCTTAACTCATTTTTGTATTCTATAATTCTTTTTTCTTTTTTGGATATAAGTGAATCAAATTTTTCTTTTGCAAAAAATATGGAAGGTGAAGTAAATATTTCTAAAAATAGAATTAGGAGCAATGCTAAAAATTTATTTTTTTTCGGTAGTTCCATTGATTTCTTCGATTGCCTTCTTCGCGGCGGCTTGAACTTTTGGACTTGGGTCTCTTTTGGCTTTGTACTCCAATAACTCCAAGGCTTCCTTGCTTTTAATTTCCCCTAATTGTTTTATGGCTCGGATTCTCACATTTGTGTCATCATCCTTTGCATAAACAAACAATTCCTTTAAAATATCTTTATCACCAAGAAGTGCAAGCGCACTAATCCCGTAGATTTTTAAAGGAGAGTATTTTTTTATTTCAGCCTTACCTTTGACTTCTTTGATTTTTTTTAATATCTTTTTTAGTGGGGCGATTGAACTTTGAGAATTTATTTTTCCTAGAGAATTCATTGAATATGCGCGTATTACTATTTCTTCGTCTTCATTTTCAACTGCTTCTAATAATATTTTTTCAGAACGTAAATCTTTTATTTTTCCAAAAAACAAAACTATTTGGGCGCGAATGTCTGCGTTAGAAGTTTTATCGATAAATTTTGCTTCTAAAAATTGATATGCATTTTTACCACCGGGTAATTCTCCAAGAGTGGAAATAATCGAAGAAGTGAGGTTTGTATTTTTAGAAAAATCTTTTGATTTGAGTATATCTAAAAGATTTGTACACGCCTCATCAATTTTTAGTTTGTGGATTGCGTAAACTGCGGCTTCTTTTACATCATCCGATTCGTTTGATAATGAATTAATTATGGATTTATTTTCAGAGGTTAATTCAAGCTCAGAAATTGTTTTGATAGTTGCAATTTTTATTGAAATATCGGGGTCTTCATTCAACAACTCCGGTAAAACTTTATACAGATCAGAAGAATATTCTTTTGGAAAATTCCAAAGCTCACGGAGAGCTTCTTTTCTTTCTTTGGTACTTCCAAATTTTAAAATTTTTTCAAGAATTTCTTTTTTTTTAGTAAGCTGTTCAGGAGTTAACTTTTTTTCGTTAGGTTTCTTTATTTTTGAAATTTCTTTATTTTCACTGTCCTCTAAAGATTTTTCTGAATCTACTGCATCTTGTTTCTCGGGATTTTTTTGAGAAAAAGTGGGTAGAGAAATTCCAAAAAAAAATACAAAAATTACAAAAATTTTAGTTAGTCTGTAACTTGCGATTTTCTTCTTCAAGCTCTTCAATTTTGCGATTGAGTGCATTGAGCATGTGTTGATTTTCCAGATTTTGTCTGAATTTTTCAATAAGCTCCCGAATATCTTTTGAAAGGGAATCAATGTTCCAGGGCTTTTCAACATATCTATTCAACCCCCCGTAATTGATTGCATGGATAGCGGAATCAAGACCGGCTTGACCGGTAAGTAAAATTTTGATCGCATCCGGAAGTTTTCTGTGAATCTCCTCTAAAAATTTATCACCTTTCATTCCGGGCATAACTTGATCCGAAATTATCAACTCAATAACTTGTTTACTATCATGAACTTCGTCTATTAACGAAAGTGCATCTTCGGCACTTGTGGCAATTTCAATCTCATGCGTGCTGCCAAAGTGGTTTCTCAATTGCTCTTGAAGAGTTTCCAATACCGATACTTCATCATCGACACAAATAATATAACCTTTATCCATGAAATTCACTCCTGCTTTAAAAAAATGCAAATTTAGACTTTTGTGTCATTTTAATTTCAAATTACCAAAATTGTCAAGACTTGAACACAAAATTTTTAAAATATTTTTAATAGGGACTTTAAATTATTTGTTTTCTTATTGTAAATTTAGGAAAAAATTATATATTCCTATAGTGAATTTTATGTTTTTAAAAGAGGAAATTATTTGAAATATTATTTATTTGATAAATTTGGTTTAAAAGATGATAAAAGATTCTGTTTTTGTATAAAAAATAACGTATAATAAATATATGGTCATTCGTATTCAAGACTTAAAAGTAAATGAAAATTGTGAAAATTCTCCAAAATAAAAATTTCCTATTTTGGGTAATTACATCTATAATCCTTATTTTGGGGTTGTATCAATTTTTTTTAATGCAAAAAAATTTAATAAAAGAGTCAAGGAGTCATATACAAAAAGACTTCCCGGCTTTTTTTATTGCAGCTAAACTCGCAAATAAAAAACAAAATATTTATAGTTTGGAGAAAATAAAAGAATCGGCAGACGAGAATCAAATCCCTTATACAGAATACAGGGCTAATTTATACCCCCCACCTTTTTCGTTATTAATCAGTATTTTCTCTGGTTTGAATTTGTATAAAGCTCAAGAATATTTTGTTATACTGAAAATTTTTATTTTGATAGTTTTATCGCTCTTGGTTCCGGCTATGATATTAAATTCATCTTTCTATAAAAGCACATTTTCTGTGAATGAACGCTATTTATATACATTGCTTATTTTTGGTTTGAGTTTAAATTTTTTTGCTCTAAACAATGGGATAGTTTCAGATATGCGTGATGGACAGATGAATATATTAACAGGATTTCTTGTGTTTTTATCGTTTGCGTTTGAAGTCAGGTTTCCGGTGGTATCAGGATTTTTTATTGCACTTGGTGGAAGTATAAAGCTCAGCCCATACTATCTCACAATGAAATTTTTATTTGGGAAAAATAAAAATTCTATCTTTGGAACTATTGTTTTTTCTATATTTCTTTTTTTGGCTTCTTTGTATTATTTTGGATTTGAGATACATAAGATTTTTATACAGAATATTTTTATTCCATTTTTTAAAGAGGATTCGATCCCGATACTAAATTGGCCATTATCTCACAGTCAGAACCAATCTTTTAAAGGGCTGTTTTATAGATTGTTTATTCCTGATTATCCCGATCCTCTATCCGGTACTCAGATAATCTATTACGCTCCTTGGATAGCTAAATTATTAACACTTATTTTTAATTTTATGGTAATTGGAATTTGCTCAGTGATCGCATACAGGTCTGTGAAATTAAACAATATCTGGTCAAGTGGTTTGACGTATTCAGTATTTGTTTCAGGTGCACTACTCACATCTCCTCTTACATGGTTTCATCATTTTTCATTTTTAGTTTTTCCATTCAGTGTAACTATTGCATATCTTGTACTGGAAAAAAGAAAAGAGTTTAAATACATGCTATTCTTTATTTTTATTGGCATCCTATTTGCTTTGCCTCCTCTTTTTCTATACCCGGAAACTAGAATTAAAGGATTTTCATTCCTAAACTATATTAAATTATTTGCCAATTGTGTGTTTTTTCTATTTATAGTAAAATTGTACTTAGGTATAGAAAAACAAGAAAGAACGGGCAATGAAAATAATTAAGTTTCTATTTGGAGTTGTGGTTTTATCTTACTTGTCTCTAATTCTTTTTTTTCAAGAAGAAAATCCTGCACTGAAAAAAGAGCTATTGTTTTTTTGTATAACTCCTTCGTTGATTGTGCTTTATCTGAATCGAGAAAAGATCCAAGGCTTAGCACATTTTCTTTTTATCATTATTTCTTTACTTTTCCTTGTTTTTTCTTTTTATTTTGGGATGATTTATCTTGGAGATTCTCAAATACCAAGGCTTAAGCTATATTTGAAAGGAGTTTATCTATTAACACTTTGTTATGCGCTGTATGCTTTTGTTCAAAATAAATTTTCAAATAAACTGATCTTTGTTTTTACTGTAATTGCGTGCTCGCAAATTTTTTTATCTTGGTTTCTTTTGGGGCATACTTTACGTGAAATTCCTCTTTTGCTATATTCGATCTATGGAAGTGTTATTGTTCAAGAAGAGGAAGAGCAGAATTTTTGGAAATGGAATATCTTTGATTCTGTTATAAGTGTATTTGCATTAATCGTTTTAATTTCAACCTTTCAATCAGAAAATCTAAATAATAATTTTTTTGGTTTAGCTCATGTTTTTACCGGTTTGTATGTATATTTTATTCTTCGTGTCGTTCATGAAACGATAGAAATAAAATATGTGCTGCAATATTTACTAAATTTCTTTTTACTTGCAATGTTTGTCTTTTTTGTTTTTGTTCTGGTAGTATCCCAATCCTCAGAAACAGGAAAGGGCAATCAACTAGGTGGATTCAATGTGAATTCTATCGGGGGAATAATTGCCATTCTATTTCCACTTTTATTGTTTCAATTTCTAAACGAAAAAGAATTAAAATATAAATTTTTATACTTATTTTTTGTATTGGCTACATTTTTTGTCTTAAATTTTACGACTTCGCGTTCTTCGATGCTTGCTATATTTATTAGTTCCAGCTTAGTATTATTTTTTTTCAGTAAAAATCATTTTCAGAAATACACTTTCAACAAGAAAATTTTTTTTATTCTTTTATCTATTCTTTTTCTTTTTGCTGCATTTAGCATAGTTTTTTATTTAAATCAAAATCCTCAATTATTGGAAATTAAAGCAGTTGTGATTCGATTTGCAATCTGGAAACTGTTTCTAAATCGAATTTTTCAGTTTGGATTATTCTGGGGTTTTGGACCGGAAAATCTATTTATCAATGGTTTTCTTCCAACGTCAGGTATTTCTCAGGAAAGTTTGGTTGAATATATTTCTTTTTTAAAGGAATTTGGAGCTAATTTACATGCACATAACTTAATAATCCAGATTTTTTTTAATTTTGGTTTGTTTGGGTTATTGTGTGCTCTTATGCTTTTCATAATAATCGTTTATTTTTTCTTTAAAAATAAAACCATTGAGCATAAAATTGCTACTTTATGTTTTTTTTCGCTTTGCGTTCAGGGGGTATTTGAATATACGTTAGCCGATACAGGTAGTTTTTTGGCAATAATGATATTTCTTGCATTTATATCTGTTGATATAAAGAGAAAATCGTTGTCTCTATCAATACAAAAAATTATAAGCAAAGTTTTTATATTATTTTCTGTATTTATGTTCTTTTTATTTTTGCTTGTAAGCTATAACTTGATTATTTTTCAATTTCAAAAAAGCCTTTTCAAGAATACGATAAAGTCAGACTCTTTTGCAAATCTTTATTTTAATACATCAATCGTTCACTCTAAAGATATTATTTCAAAAATAGAAAATGCTGAATCAAAGGTTTTGTTAGATTTTTATGACGATAGAAGGCATCAATTTTTAGGAGAAATGTATTTTACTTATTTTACAAATATCAAAAAAAATGAGAATAAAACTGATTTAGAGCTTCTTCAAAAATCAGAAAAAAATTATCAAAAGTGTATTCAATTCAATTCGTATAACCCGCTTTGTTTACAGAGAATGTATCAAATCCAATTAGAAAGAAAAAATTATTCTGAATCAAAGAGATTTCTTAATAAAGCAAAAGAACAGGATCCATTTGGTATTATTTTAAAATAGTATTAGGGATGTGTGAAAAACTTAATCTTGAGCTATGATTACGCCTAAACTTGTAGTCAAATCGCAGTTTGAAGAGCAAGTAGATTGACACGATGTAACACAGGGTAAGGCTGCTGCAGTCAATGCACTTCCAACAGGAATCCCGCAAGTCGGGCCACATCCAGTTCTGCATGCTTCCAGTGAACCCCCAGTGCAACTTAAAAGATAGGTTATCATTACTTTTTCGATTCTTTTTTCTTTGGTCTGGCTTTTGTTTTCGGAGCAAGAGTAAAAAGCTACAAATAAAATAATTATTGATATTGTAAGATTTCGTTTCATTATTCCATTTTTTTAAAATTAGGCATACAGTCAAGAGTATTTGTTGTTTGACTAATTTGGTGGGACTCCAATTGGGAGGACTTAGGGTTGAATTAGGTTAAGTTGGGATTTTTTTTAATTAGATTTTATTTTTTGATAGTTTTTAAAATTTTACATTGAATACAGATTTTGCACTTTTCGTGCTAAAATGTGGGATCTCCACTCTTTTCTGTAAAGTGCATGTTTTATACCAATTGTTCACCTTTCACGCAAAAATGTGGGAACTCCATCTTTTTCGAGGAATTTCACATTTAGTACGGGTTCAGAACTTTTTCTGTAAAAACTAAAAAATTTTTTCTAAAATTACAAAAATTTTATTTCTATCGTGATATTATTTTACCTTATATCAAGAGGCAGGAGATAGTGGCTGGGGATCAGGGATAGAGGAAAGAAAAATTTTATATTAGGAGAATACTATGAACCCGAAAAAATTTTGATGGAATTATAATCGAGTTTACTCATTCCAGAAAAATTTATGGATGAGTTTTACGCGCAAGAAATATGAAACTATTTTGAGAGAAGATTACTTGTTATGATTTGCTGGAGAGGTATCGCAATGTGTTACTTTGGAGGACTTTTGAAAAGTTGGATTGTGTTAAGACGGTGTATCAGGAAGAAGGGCAAACTTGCAGAAGAAGAATTTCGTCCAGAGAACGCAGATTGATTGAGCTGTGTGGAGTTTGCTCAATGGTTACTCAGGTATTTCAAGAACGGCTCTTTTTACTCTTCTTTTGTTAAAACATTGCCGGATGGGACATAATCATCATTCCTGCCAAGTTCTATGATGATTGGAGTTCCACCAAAGTCATACAGTTCGATTGCAGTAGGAGCCTATCTCTCAAAGAGAAAAACTATCCGCTACAATAGGCTGATACGACATAAGATGTGTCGAAAAGGCTAAAAAAGAGCAAAGAAATAGAAGAGCAACGAGGAACAAACAAAGACCACCAAGGGAGTAATGCCTATAGGGCATATTCGCAAAGAATAAAGCTAAATAGAAAAATTTTTCTACTTGAAAAATATTAAAATGATTCTTGTATAAGAAAATCTAACAAATTGAGGGAACATGAAAGAACAGGGGAAAGTATCTAAAAAGGAATTATTTGGATGGTGTATGTTTGATTTTGCAAATTCTTCATACACTACGGTTATAATCAGCGTAACTTATGGAATTATTTTTAGTCAATTAATTGTACCTACAGGTACCGATCCAAAAAATCCTTATCAGGAAGGGAATGCTCTTTGGGGAATTGCACTTGCCATATCTTATCTTCTTGTAGTATTTACCGGACCGATTTTTGGAGCCATTACCGATTTTTCTGCGAGAAAGAAAACCTTTCTTTTCCTTAGTTATGTTTTTTGTATTATATCTACTGCATCCCTTTGGTTTATAGTTCAACCGGGAATGGTGGCTTTGGCGTTTATGCTGATTGTAATTTCAAATTTCTTTTTTGCATCGGGGGAAAATTTTGCTTCCAGCTTTTTACCTTTTCTTGGACCGAAAGAAGAGTTAGGAAAGATTTCCGGTTATGCTTGGGGAGTTGGATATTTCGGAGGGATAGCGAGTGTAATTTTAGTTTCTACATTAGGTGAAGTAATTCCTGAAAATTTTGAAAAACTAAGACTTGTGGGGCCATACACTGCTGCTTTCTTTCTCATTGCCGGTATCCCTACATTTATTTTTTTAAAAGAATATGCGGACAGCAATCAAAAGCCCAAAGGAGTTACTTATTTAAAAATCGGATTTTCCAGACTGATAGATACTCTTAGAGATATAAATAAATTTAAAGATATGGCGATCTATTTGATTTCTTTATTTTTTTCAATGGCAGCCCTTGGGATTGTAGTTAGTTTTGCTTTTATTTATGGAGATCAGGAAATTAAAATTGAAAACATTCACAAAACTGCGATGTTTTTAATGATACAAGTCAATGCAGCACTTGGAGCTGTGATATTTGGGTTTATTCAAGATAAAATTGGTGCTAAAAAAACTTTTAATATAACTTTAATTGTTTGGATTGTGGGAGTTTTATTGATCAATCAGGTTGCGAATCTTACAAATGGATTGAATTTTGTTTTGGGTGCAAAATTTACTACACAATGGGTATTTGTAGGTTTGTCCGCAATTGCAGGTCTTGGTCTAGGAGCGACTCAATCTGCAAGTCGTGCCTTAGTTGGAGTTCTTTCACCTGAAAGCAAGTCTGGAGAATTTTTTGGCTTATGGGGGTTGTCGGGGAAAATTGCATCTGCGTTTGGACTTTTTGCTATTGCATGGTTACAGATGATTTTTAGTTTAAGGGATGCTTTTCTTGCGATTGCGGTATTTTTTGTTCTTTCTTTACTAATCAATATTTTTGTAAACGAAGAAAGAGGAATTAAGATAGCCAGAGATTATAAAGACTAATGTTTATTTCAGAAGATGAATTAGAAGAGTATCAAAATCAGAAAAATCTTGCTCTACTGACAATTGATGAATTAACCCAATTAAAATTGGATTTATTGGATGCAGGTAAGCCTGTTCCAAAGTTTATAAATAACGCTATTTCTTATTTGAAAAAGCGTTATTTAACTCAAGAAAAAACGATTGGGCAGATGCTTAGGAGAGCTTAAGCCATTTCTTTTTCTTCTAACCATCTTTCTGCTTCCAGAGCTGCCATACAGCCTGAGCCTGCTGCTGTTATTGCTTGTCTGTAAATCTTGTCTTGAACGTCTCCTGCGGCAAATACTCCAGCAATATTTGTTTGAGTAGTTCCGAGTTTTGTTTTGATGTAGCCGGCTTCGTCCAACTCTATGATATTTTGAAAAATTTCTGTATTGGGTTTATGACCGATTGCATAAAAGAGTCCACCTACAGATAAATTTCTTTTTTTCCCCGATACTGTATCGTTTAGAATAATTTCTTTTAAGCCTTCTTTGTCTCCGATAGCTTCTTCTGCGGCAGAATTCCAGATAATTTCGATTTTAGGATTTGTGAGTGCTTTTTTTTGCATGATTTGACTTGCTCTAAGTTTGTCTCTTCTATGCACAAGATAAACTTTTTTTCCAAACTTAGTCAAGTGGGTAGCCTCTTCGATAGCAGAGTCTCCACCACCAATTACTGCAAGGTCTTTATTTCTATAAATTGGAAGTGCACCATCGCAAACAGCGCAGGCAGAAATTCCTCTTTGCCAAAAGTCATGCTCACCTTTTATATTCATTCTCTTGGCAGTTGCTCCTGTCGCAATGATTACAGCTTTCGCTTCAGTTACTCCTTCATCTGTGTAAATTTTAAATGGATGAGAGTTAAAATCTACTTTAGTTACGGTTTCTGTTTTAATAGTAGTTCCATATTTTTCAGATTGTTGTCGAAACAATTGGGTCAATTTAGTTCCGTCAATTCCTTCTGGAAATCCGGGAAAATTTTCCACTTCGGTGGTAGTTGTTAGTTGTCCACCAGCAGCGATCCCTCCTGCCATAAAGCCTTCAAATAGAACCGGTTTTAAATTGGCTCTTGCGGTATAAATTGCTGCGGTATGCCCGGCAGGCCCACTTCCGATGATTACGATTTTTTCCAATGTGTATTCTCCAAAAATTATTTAAGTTATTACTTAGACTATTAAAATTGAAAATAATAGAACTGTGGGCTTACTGTTACGGTATAAATCATTCCTGCAACCAAAAAAATCATAGCAACGATAGAATATTTTAGTAATTCTGAATACTGTTTTTGTGGTAAAATCTTCCATCTTTCTTCTTCGGATAATTCCAAAAGAAAGAGGATTGCCACTGGAATGAGTACAGACAATTCAGGAAGAACAGACACCCCTCCTTCCATAGAAAAAATTCTTTTTGCTGAAAGGAAGGAATTTTCTACGGAGGTCGATCTGAAAAAATGCGCTCCTATCACAAAAGCCTGAAACGAATACAGGATTTTTATCGGTTTTGGGATTGCAGAAAAAATTTTTCCGAATCCTTTTTCGTTTATATATTTTTCTATGGTGATAAATATTCCGTGGATTGTGCCCCAGATTACAAAAGTCCACGCTGCCCCGTGCCATATTCCTCCAATTACCATAGTTATAAAAACATTAAAATAATTTCTAAACTTTGAAACTCTATTTCCTCCGAGTGGAATATATACATAATCTCTTAGCCATGAAGATAGCGATATATGCCATCTTTGCCAGACCTCGGTTACGGATTTTGATAAGAAGGGTCTAAGAAAGTTTATCGGAATATCAAAGCCTAAAATCTTCCCTGTTCCGATAGCGATATCCGAATAGCCTGCAAAGTCACAATATATTTGGATAGAAAAAAGATAATCGGCAAGAAGTAGAGAAAACCAATGAAATTCTCCCGGGTTAGAATAGAGCGGGCTTATAAGATCTGATATGGGATCTGCAATTAAAGTCTTTTTGAAAATACCGAGTGCGATTATTGGAAGTCCCGCAAGTAAATTTTCTTTTGAGAAATATTTTTTTGTGTGGATTTGCGGAATTAAAACTGAGGCTCTCATAATAGGTCCTGCGACTAATTGAGGAAAAAATAAAAGGAAAAGCGAAAAGTCAGAAAAACTTTTTTCTGGTTTGATTTGTCCTCTGTAGATATCTATCGAATAGGCAATTGCTTGAAATGTATAAAATGAAATTCCAAGAGGAAGAATTAACCCAATCGGCTCAAATGTAAGATTTTGATTTGAACCCAAAAAGGCTCGTACGTCATACGAAATAGATCTTAGAAAATCTGTATATTTAAAGAAACAAAGGATTCCCAGATTCACCAATAAAGATAAAAGCAGCCAAAACTTTTTTATTGATTTTGAAATGGAGCTTTCAATTTTAAAAGAAGTCAGATAAGTTGCAGCAAATGAAATCAAAAGAATCGGTACAAAGGCAATTTTCAGGCACGCATAAAAATAAAAAGAAGCCCAAAGCAAAAGCCTTTTTTGTCCTTTTTTTTCAAACCAGAAAAATGCAGGGATTACGATAAGAGCAAAAACATAAAAGTGCAGAGAATTGAATAACATTTATTTCAAGACCTCTTTTGCTTTTTCTGATAGAATTTTTGCAATCCAATCATTTCCCGATTTTGTATAGTGCCCATCGCCTACGATATAAAATGGTCTCGGATTCATTCTGCCTTTCGAGTCTATCATTAGATTTGTTTTTTCGTTTAAGTCTATAAAATCAATTTTCTTTTTACGGAGTATTTTTTTTAGAGTAGTTAAATATTCATAGTATCTGTGTAGCTTACCTTTTTGAGAGCAATAGGCGGTTTCAATATCTATTGGCGCAAGAATCATCACAAGTTTGATTTTTCTCTCTTCGGTTTGAGTAATTATTTCTTCTACAGATTTCATCATTTTTTCAGGAATGATAAATTCTTTTACTCGAGAAGTGCATTCGCTTTCTGGAAATATCGGAGGCTCGTCTTTAGGTGGAGGTCTGGAAATTAAAAATTCTGAGACTATATCTATTTTTCCATTTGAAAGAAATATATCTTTGCATTCGTCGGTAGGCAATCTGCCTGATTTACATTTTATTGTGCGAGACAATTTTTGGACAGGCCAAACTAAACTTTCTAAAGTTCTGTAAACTAATTGTTCTTGAGAGATTTTTAGTGCAAGCGCAAGATAGGAATATTTTGTAAGAATAAACTGAGAAGTAAAAAGAAAACGGGAAAGTTTCTTTGTTTTTCTTTCTTCAAATACTCTTTCGTCTATATCGTCTCCAGTACTCGGAAAATAAAACAGTAATTTCAAATTCAACTGCGGAAGATATTTTTTTAATTTTAGAGAAATTGCAGTCGGTCCGTAAGCATCTGTTCCTAAATTTACAGATTGATAAACAAGATTTTTAGAATCCTGAAAATTATTCAACTTATAGCAAAAAGTTTCTTCATCATTCACTCCAAACCCCATAGTCACAGAATCACCGATACAACCTATTTGAGGCATAGAATTATTAATTTTGTCTGTTCCCCGAAACCCCAATTCATTTGTAGAAAACTGAATATCATAAAAGTTCATAAAATGTTTCACTCGCACTTTTATGTTAGGCTCCAGATCTACAAAATACTCCGGGTCTAATTTATGGTAGGATTTTTGAATTCTGTACAATTCAAGAGAAGCGGGCTTGATAATCCGCAGAGTGATTTCACTAAATAGAAAAGCGAGTAGAACGATTGGAAAATATTTTAATAAAATGATTTTCATTTTTCACTAACAGACTTGATTCCGAGTTTTTCTTTACAAAGTTTAAATGAATTCATAGTGTTTGATAGGTCTTTGGGTAAATTTTGAGTTTTAAATTTGGTCGGAAATTCTTTAGACTTCAAATCTCCTTTTTGGCATAAAATAAGATTCTCTAAAAATACAGAGGTGTCCTCGTCGATTGTTTCTCTCAATTCGTCTAATATTTCAACCGCCCGTTTCCATTCATCAACAATTAGGTATAAGTCGAATAATTTCAGTTTGATTTCATTGTCTTCGAGAAGAGTCTTTTTGGCAATTTTTAGGTGGTAAATCGCGACTCCGAACGATAAAGGAGTCTCAGCCAATAAAATTCCCAACCTCTTGTGAACAAAAGGCGAATTTGGGTATTTCTTTAAAATTAAGGAATATTCATAGAGGGCTTCGGTTTTTTTTCCAATTTTTTCCTTCTCGAATGCTTTTTCTGTTAAGATTTTTTCGTCTGTACAATGTAAAAATAGAAAAGTGATTAGAATGACCATAGTCGGAGATTTTTGAATATTTGGACATAAAAAAAATATATTTTTTTTCATTTTAACTTATTCTTTTTTTTTAATTCAATCTAAGTCACTAAAAAAATCGTGAGTCAAAATGAGAAAATCGTCCGAATCTTGTATTAAATTAGAAATAAAAGAGAGATAAGAAATTGAGCGCTTCTCAGGGAAAATTATTAGAAAACTTTCAAGAATACCTTTCCGTGGAAAAAGGGTTGAGCGATAACTCCATTTTTTCCTACGGTTACGATTTAAATAAATTCAAAACGTATCTAGATAAAAGACATATTGACCTTTTAGAAGTACAGGCAAATGACATCATGAAATTTTTGATGGAAGAAAAAGATCGGAAGATCTCTGCAAAAACTCTGGCAAGGGAAGTTGTGGCGATTCGTCAATTTTATAAATTTTTGAAAGAAGAAAAACAGGTAGCTGTTAATCCTACAGAAAAAATTGAAACCCCGGAAGTAATGAGAGCTATTCCCGATCATCTTTCTCGAAATGAAGTTGAGGAGCTTTTTCACAAAATAAGTGAAGAAAATATTCATGAATTAAGAGATAAGTGTATTTTCGAACTTTTGTATTCTTCCGGGCTTAGAATCTCAGAGGCTTGTAATTTAAAAATGAGTGATGTAGATATTGCTCAGATGTATGTCACCGTTGAAGGAAAAGGTGGAAGGCAAAGGCTCGTCCCATTTGGAGAGCAGTCTTTGAAAATTCTAAATTCTTATCTTAGCAAAAGTCGTCCAGCTATTTTAAAGGGGAGGACGAGTGAATTTTTATTTGTATCCAAGAAAGGATCTTTTATAAACAGGAAATCTGTTTGGAGATTGTTGAATTTGTATATAGCAAGAACAGGGATTAAGAAAAAAGTAACGCCTCATACCCTTAGGCATTCTTTTGCGACTCATCTTTTGGAAAACCATGCAGACCTTCGCTCTGTTCAGGAACTTCTCGGTCATATAGATATTTCTACAACCCAGATTTATACTCATATGGCAAACAAAACTCTAAAGGAAGTGCATAAGAAATTTCATCCGAGAGGGTAACTTTTTATTAATTGAAAGAAAATAAGAATGCAAAGCCGGCTGATTTTTCGAATATTTTTCGATTGCAGATTCCTTCCAATCCAAAGCACGTTTCCCTTGCCAGAAATTTTGTATATAATCTGGCAAGGGAGAATGGCTTCACCTTACATGATGCGTTCGATATAAAATTAATTACCGGTGAGGCTTTGATCAATGTTATCAAGCACTCCTATTTGAATCGCTTAGACAAACCAATCTTTATAGAAATCAAATTATTCAGAGAGAAGATAGAGATTCGGATTCGAGACTTTGGAATTAAAGCAAATTTAGAAAAAATGAAGTCTGCCGATATGAACGATTATAGAGAAGATGGGCTTGGAATATTACTTTTACGAAGTTTGTGTAATCATTTCTATATCGATCAATCCCCTGAAATTGGAAATAAATTTATTCTAATGAAGATCAAATAGAAAGATTCGAGTTTACTTTTTTTCTAAAAAGTGAGAATTTGTTTCCATGGGGAACCGTATTTTTCTATCTTTTATCTATCTGAGTATTGTCTTTTATTTGCAAGGGTGGAATAATCTGAAAGCCAGACCCGGTGGGGGACAAACGTATAAATCATCGAGCTCTAAGTCATCTTCCAGTAACAGCTACTCCAGATCCGATAGCTATAATAATTCAAATAAGAATAGAAATTCTAATTCTAATTACAATTATTCAGATTATTATCAAAAGCAGGGTGAACAAACCAAAAAATTTAAAGAAATACTTTCTCCAACAAATTTCTCACAAAGATTGAATCACTATTCATTGAATGTAACTTTAAAAGAAGATACAGGACTTAAAGTGAAAGAAACTTTGGAGATTAGTCAATCTATCCGGGCTTTGAGCACACAAACTTTGCGACATTTTTTCCCAATCAAATGGGAGTTGAAACCTGATTCCTCTTTCGTTGCTTATTTGGGTATTCAATCGAGTGAAGAAATTTTAAATAGAGAAAAAGTAGATCGCGAATTTACAGGACTGTATTATAGACCTTCGTTTGTGTATTCTTACAACACCCCGCATAATACGAGAAAAATCTCCTTTGAATACGAAGCGTATAAATCGGGAGATGAGAATTTTCAAAGCAAAGATGAGTTGAACGAAAAAGAAAATTACCCCAAAAGGATTGACTATAGATGGAGTTTACTGCCTATCAATACAATGGATTATTCAGAATTTTCAAGTAGTGACTTTTCTATTCAATTGCCTTCAGAAGATTTTTCTTATTCCATTATTGATAATTTATTTCTGGTTCAACACAAAAAAGAAGGTAGCCTCATTCGAGGATATATTTCACCCAAAACACCGGGGAAATTAAAAAACGAAAAGATCCCAGAAATCGTACTGTCTGTTTCCGAAGATGCGTTAGACGAAAGCCTTATTCCACTTCAAGTAGTTGCTTCAGGAGATTATATTTCTCAAAGAAAGATGAATATAAAATACAATAAGGATACCTCTGCAATAATTCAAGATCAATTCACATTTCATATTTTGCATCCAAATTTTTGGGGAAGTTTTGAAACAAACTATTTTGTAGATAGTTTACAATTTCAAAAAGAAGATAAAACGCATTCTCTGTATTACTACGATTTTTATTTATCTGACAATTTTCGTATTACTTACGCTCAAAAAAACACCAAAGTCTTCTGGTCTTACTACCCGGAGTTAAAACTTACTCACGCAATTGACATTCATTACAAAGTGTTTGGTAGCACAAAACAAGAGAAAGGGATGAAGAAAATTCTTTGGGAAATTCCGTCACCGGAGGATGTGCATCAAGAAGAGATAGACATTCTGGTTGAAATTCCAAAAGAATGGACAATCGAATTTGCAGATTCAAGGATTGTGGTAATCAACAAAACCACAAAATCATCGTATATACAGAATTCAAAAAATCGTTCCATTCCATTTAAAATATCTCAAAATACTTTAAGTGCAAAAATCCCAAGATTAAAGAGACACGATTCTATAGTTTTAGATTTGAAGTTAGGCGGAAGCTCTAAGATATCTTCGCCCTCTGTGTTTTTTATTGCATTTTTGAATTTCAAACATCTACACAATTTTTATGGGTTTATAGTTTACCCTTCTCTATTTATAGTGTTTGTGTTTGGCTTGTCTTGGTATATGGTGAAAAGAGCGAAATCTATTATCAAAATAAACAAATTGCAAAAACAACAAGAAAAAAATCAAAAACAAGAAATTGAAATTCAAAAATATTTCGGAGATACAGAATTTTCGATTGATGATTTTCTAAATAGAGTTATTACCACAAATACGATACTTACAGAAGATTGGCTTTCCGGGAATATGAATAGATCACGTAATCTTGTATCATCAGGCATATACAATAGATTTAGAGTGCAATTGAATCTATTAAAAAATGAGGGACTCATCAATGTTATGAGCGATATTTCTGTTGAGGCTTCTGTTGATTCTTTTGAATTTGATGAGTTTATAAATACAATCCATGTAATAATTTCAGGCTCTGCAAAAGACAAGAATCTCCCTACTTCTATGTCGTTGGAAGAAAGAAAAAATGCAATTTCCAAATGCTCAATTCAAACTTATCAAGAATATTGGAGTTTTATCAGAAGTTCTAAAGTAAAGACTAAACAAGGAATTCAAAATGGATTTTGTCCTAATTGTGGGAGTCGTGCCGAAAATCTTTCTGAATCCAATAAATGTATTTATTGCAGTACAATTTATAATTCTTCTGAATACGATTGGGTTCTTTCTGAAATCACTCAATCGGACGAGTGGGGCAGATATAAAAATAAAAAGGATATTGATGGGCTTACAGAAATAGAGAGGAACCTTCCTTTTCTTTCTAAGCAAAAGATAGAAGATAGGGCATCTGCGATTTTTTGGAGATGGATAGAGGCAATTAGCACAGGAAATAAAATGGCTTTGATACGTGATGCGACATCCAAATATCTTGAGACGCTGGATGTTTCACAAAAGATATATTTATCTGAGCCTGTGGTTGGCTCTGTTGAACTTGTAAAAGTCACTAATTACGAAAAATATTTTGATTCAAGAGTTGAAGTTCTATGGAGTGCATCCGGCAAGAAAAATGAGCCTTCGGTAAATAGAAAGGCAATTATAAATCTCATAATAAGTAAAACAACAAAAAGTCCATTCGGGATTTCTGAGCATTCTTGTCCTTCGTGTGGCGGGATTCTCCCTGAAGATGATTCTTTGAAATGTGCGTTTTGCGCATCGACTCTACCAGTCAAAAAAACTGACTGGTTGCTTTGGAAAATATCTAATTAGTAGTAAAGGAGATGGTTGGATGAGAAGTCTTGGAATGTTAAAGATATTTTTTTTCACTATTGTATTTTTCCTATGTTGCCATAGTAGCTCGGAAGTATTGGTGAGTGAGATTCAAGATAATATAGGCTCTGGAAATATTGTTCAATCTGATGTGAATGAATTTTTTCAAAGAAGGATGAAAAATAAACTGAGAAAGGCACTTGTCGGAAGCTGGATAATTTTACACGAAGATGAATCAAATATTTATTACGGTTATCCGAGATTTAAAGGAATTTTTAGTAGTGATAGAGTTGTGGAGAAAATATATTTTCTGAAAAAAAAAGAGTTAGCAGAAAAATTTTCGATATATAAAAATTTCACAGGAGTCGAGCTCAGAGCAAAAATTCTTGCATCTATTGATAGTTATAGAAAACAAAAGAAAGAGAGTAGTGCGTTTTTACTATTTTCTAATAACTGGACTGTAGTATTGAATGAAGATTCGATTCAAGTGCAAGCAATTGTTAGTGAAGAAAATTCAAATACGACTAAATCTAAGTCTAAAAAATATACAATTTTACTCAATAAAAATGATTTGAGTTTACTGAAAATACAAGAAGATTGAAAAGGGCTATAGATATGATTGATTTTAACAAACCGGAAAGTATTTTTCAGTCTCTACTCGCTGCATTTGATGACAGAGATATTTTACACGATTTAAGAATTTATGAATTTTATACTGGAGATTTTGAAGAGCCTATTAATAACTTTGGATCTTTTGGATTTTTGCCTATAGCCGGAACTTCTACAGGCGATTCATTGGGTTTGACTCCAATTCTTGGAAAATCATCGGAGGAGTGGCCGGTTTTACGATTCTCTATATTTGGAGATGGAGCAAAAATTGTATCTTCTAAACTATCTTCATTTCCTGCTTCGGCGGTAGTTTCTGCGATTCAATCAATTGATTCAATTCATAGCGATAAAATAGAAATCTTGGAATCCAAAAAGGAGATTCTTATACTCGCAAATATATTGGGAGATGATACATTAGCAAAAGGTATTATTGAATTTTTAGAAAATGTAAAAGAAAAAGAGCCAATTGTTTCAAAGTTGTCTCTTTATAATCTGGCAGAAGGAAAAACTTGGTTTCTTGAGTTCTTGAATGTTTATAAAAAAGTTTTTGTTGAAGATGAAAACTCAATAAAAAACTGGAAGGCATACTTAAAAAATTATCCCTTTGTGACACCTGCATGGGAGTTACTTTTTCTTGCGCAAAAAAATTTTGGTGAAGAGGCATTTGACACAGCCTGGAGAATTGCCACCTCAGAAATATATTTCAACAATTCAATTTTTAATCTTGCCGAAAAAAATAAAAAATTTTTTGAAATAGATATTTCCAAAGGTAAGAATTCTCAGATGCTTTCAGAAAATAGTGTAAGGCTTGAGGCTTGTGCGTATATATCTGAATCAGACAGAGGGCACGGAAGACCTGAGTTGGAGGCAATTATCCGAGAAGCCGAAGAAAAAGATGCAGGCAAATTTTGGTTGAATGCAGGGGATGCGTTAATTTCTAAAAAAAAGGCTTTTGATGCGTATCGGGCGTACATCAATGCAGGGCACCACTACTATAACGAAACAAATAAATTTTCTCCAGCATCCGCTAAGGGAGCATTAAATGCAGCAAAACTAATCGGTGACCCAGTAATTGCTTTTGCCTTAGAATCTTTGGGGGATCGTATTATTGGTTGAGATCTGAATCTTTAAAAAAGTACTTTTTTGAAGATAAGCTATTTATCACTTGATTTCTAATCAGGGAAAAATATTAAAATATTCAAGAAGAAAAATTTGGATAATTCAATAAGGTTTGTCATTTTCAGAAATTTATGAAACTCACGGTAAAAATTTTTAAATATTTTTTTATTGATAACAAATGGCGATTTTAGTTAAATTTTTGCATTGTAAGATTTGAAGATTGATTTTTTGAAGAGCACCATTTATGACGCTACTGCAAAAACCCCTTCCAGGGCTTTTTACAACGCTAGAAAATGGCACTTTTATTGGCTTATTGAACAATTCTTTTTCAAAAAACGACTTTTTGCAGGTACGCCATTTATAAAAGCTACTCGATGATATATGATAAAAATTGTGGATAACAGGGAAATGCAAACAAAGGAAAGAAAAACGTCTGAAACCGATATCCGACTTTCATTGGATCTAAGAGGAAAGGGAATCTATAAGTTCGATACAGAAATTCCATTTTTTGAGCACGCTCTTTCCCATGTTGTAAAGTATGGGATGCTCGATGTAGATCTTTTTCTGCGTGGAGATATAGGAATTGACTGCCATCATAGTGTAGAAGATGTAGCGATATTATTTGGAAGTATGGTACACACACAACTCGGAGACAAGGCAGGGATCAGACGATACGGACATTTTACCTTACCAATGGATGAAGTTCTTGTCACAGTCGCTGTAGATTTTGGAGGCAGATATTTTTTTAAATACACAGGACCTAAATTGGACGGGAAGTTTGGAATCTATGACGCTGAATTGACTTTAGAGTTTTTGCAAAAATTTGCATTAAACGCAAAAATGAATCTACACGTGCTGGTTCACTACGGAGAAAATAGGCATCATATCCACGAAGGAATATTTAAAGCGTTGGGGAAATCTTTACGCCAAGCAATAGAATTTGATCCAATTTCAAAGGAAATTCCATCGACAAAAGGAATGATCGAATGATTGCTGTGATAGACTTTGGAATGGGAAATATTCATTCTTGTCTAAAAGCAATTTCACTATTTACAAAGGATTTTAAACTTGTCACAGACCCGATGGAGTTAAAGAATGCGAAGGGTGTTATTCTTCCGGGGGATGGTGCATTTGAGAAAGCAATGCAGAATCTTAAATCTATGAAGATGAAGGACGCGTTAGACGAATATGTTTATTACGAAAAACCGATTTTTGGAATTTGCATCGGATTCCAAATTCTTTTTGAAAATTCGGAAGAGTCAACAATCAAAGACAATATAGTTCCGGGTTTTGGTTGGATTCACGGAAATATAAAACGGTTTAAAGGCAAAATTTATAAAGTTCCGCACATGGGCTGGAATAAAATTCATTTCGCTACAAGAAAGAAAGTTTCTTTATTGGATGGGGTTGCTGATCGATCCTATATGTATTTTATTCATTCTTATAGACCGACAAATGTAGAAGAAGATTCAGTATTAGCAACTTGTTCATACTACGAGGAAAGTTTTCCGGTTGTTGTCGAGAAGAATAATATTTTTGGAACTCAATTTCATCCAGAAAAATCTGATACTACTGGATTGAAAATATTACAAAATTTTATAGGGATAGCCAATTCATGATTATTATTCCAGCTATTGATTTATTAAATAACGAAGCTGTCAGACTTTTTAAAGGGGACTATAACCAAAAAACTGTGTATAGCAAAGAGCCTTGGGAACTTGTAAGAATTTTTGAGAGAGGTGGAGCCGAGCTTATACATTTAATAGATCTGAATGGTGCAAGAAACGAGAATGATATAAACCGGCAATCAATTGAAAAAATTCGCAAAGTGTCTAACGCACAAATTGAAATCGGAGGAGGGATTCGCAATATTGAGAAAATAAAATTTTACGATTCTGTTGGGATGAATAGATTTATTATTGGAACTGCTGCAGTCACGAATCCTGAGTTTATTGATGAAGCACTGCGTTTATTTGGTCCTGATAAAATTGTTGTGGGTGTTGACGCAAAAGATGGTATTGTGAAAATTAGTGGATGGCAGGAAGACTCAAGAGTTCATTATAATGATCTTTTAAAAAGACTCGCTTCTCAAGGTGTGACTCAAATAATTTACACAGACATTGCTCAAGACGGCACAATGAGTGGTCCTAATTTTGAATCGTATCGAGAAATTTTATCAAATTTTCATTTTCAGCTAATTGCTTCTGGTGGAATTTCTTCTGTAAAAGATATTTTGAAGCTTGCTTCTATAAAAGAAAAAACTTCTCTCTATGGGATTATCACAGGCAAGGCAATTTATGAAGGCAAGCTGAATTTAGAGGAAGCAATCGCAAATACTAAAAATAGCTAAATTAGAATAGAGGATAGAGATATTACACGCTTTATACTAATATAGGACTTTTTACGCTAATGCAAGTGGTACTAACTCCACTTTTTGAGGATTTCAAAATTAAATTTAATATCAGCCAATTTGGACTTTTCTGTGAAAAAAAAAATTTTTCTAAATCATAAAAATTTTATTTCTATAGTTAACGATATTACGGGCTATTCTTATATCAAGCAGGCAAGAAATAGAATTTTAAGAAACTGTATATGAGATCAAAAAAAGGTATTATTAGGAGAATAATATAACCCGGAAAATTTGACAAACTAATCAAGTTTATATTCCAGAAAAATTCATGGAATGAGTTTAATTATAGGACAAAAAGGTTTCGAGAGAATATTACATGTCATCGTATTGTAGAGATTTCTAATGTTTTGCTGTGGAAATCTTTAGATTTTATCCTGAACAACTTGTGAAACACTTGTTACCCAAGAAGAAGGGCAGAAGGCTATAAGAAGTCAAATTCGCCCTGAGAATAATAATTGATTGAATTGGGAGAATTTGATCAATTTAAAGTATTTCAAGAACCCTTTTTATTCTTTTGTTGCTTGACATTGCAAAATGGGACATAATCATTTTGCCAAGTTAGGATAACACTTTGGAGTTTCACCAAGGTCAGTGTTATTGCATTTAGGAGTTTACCTCTCCAGAATATGGAACTATACGATAAATATCAACTAATTGCAAGAAATAGCCGTAAGAAAAAACAAAAAAAGGTCAACAGAAAGACAAAAAATAACAACCAGCTACGCCACACCCATATTAAAATAAGTAATTTTCACTAATCAAAATTTTATTTTGCATAATATTTTTCCGAAAATAAAGAAACGACAATGAATGAATTCTTCCTAAAAATATTTCTATTCTTTTCTGTATTATGTCTCACAGAAAATACTTATTCGGAAATATCGCCATACAAAAACTACAGGGTATCGTCCAAGGACACGATCTACTCTATTGCAAAAAAAATGCACACTACCGAATCTGAAATTTTACAATTGAACGGAAAAAAGATTTTGAAAATTCTAAAAGTCGGAGAAATATTAAAGATTCCATATAAAGATAAAAAAATTGTAAAATTCCACTCTCCTCTTTCCAAAAAAGCAAAAATTGAAAAAAAGTTTTCAGAGGTTTCTTTTTCTCCATTTAAAGGTATATTATTTTCACAAGGGAAGGACTCAACTGTAGTTTCTGCCAAAGAAGGAAAAGTCTTAACATGTGATTATATGGATGGGTATGAAAACTATGTAATCATCTCACACTCAAAAGGATATTATTCTCTTTACGGAAATTTAAGAGAAATATATGTTATTGAAGGACAGAAAGTTTTAGAACGAGAAAAAATCGGAATGGTTTCTGCAAGCAAAGGATTGTACTTTCAAATCAATAATGACGGAAAACCGGTGGATCCGGAAATTTTTTTAAATTGAGAACAAATATGCTTCAAGATTGGGAAATATACAACGCAGAAATTATAGGACCAAAACTTATAAGAAAAAATCAAACTATCCGAATTCACAAAAATAGAATTTCAGAAATCTCTGAAAACCCATCTGGTAAAAATTTTCGATTAGATTTACACGGATTGAGTATTTATCCGGGATTGATTAATTCTTACGATCACTTACTTTCGTCTTACTTGCCTCGAGTTGGAGCAGGTCGTCCTTATCTTAATTGGCTTGCTTGGGACAATGATTTAAAATCTTCCGCAGTCTATACCGAAAGACAACAACTTGATACTGAAGAGCTGTATCTGTTGGGTTCTTACAAAAATTTAATCTCCTGTGTTACGACTGTTATGGATCACATTCCCCATTTTGTTCAAGATCCATATATCGGAAGAATGCCAATCCGAATTATCAGTAAATTTCATCTATCGCATAGTGCATGTAGTTATAGTTTGAATTGGGGGGAGGGCGTTAAAAAAGAATATTCCGAAGCCGTATCCAATAACCTGCCTTATATCACTGGAATTGCAGAAGGGTTTGATCCTGAATCCGTTGATTCCTTGAGACTTTTGGAAAAAGAAAATGCACTTGGTGAAAATTCAGTTTTAGTTCACTGTCTTGGTCTAAAAAATAGGGACTTAGAAATTATAGCAGATAAAAGCGCATCTGTTGTATGGTGTCCAAACTCTAATTTATTCAAATTCAACAAAACTTTAAATGTAAAGAAATTACTCGACTTAAATGTAAATCTTTGTCTTGGGACAGATACTCCTATGGCTGGGGGATTGAATATTTTTGAAGAGATAAAAACTGCAAGAGAAGTCTATAAAAACACATTTGGAGAAGAATTAAATCCAAAGAAGATATTTAGAATGCTCACTACAAATCCTGCAAAAGCATTCAGGATAGAAAAAGATTGCGGAGAAATAGAGAAAGGCAAGTTTGCCGATCTTGTCATTCTGGAAACTAAAAAAAGTGACCCTTATGAAAATCTATGTGAAGCAGACTTAAGTATGGTAAAATTGGTAATTATAGATGGAAAGCCTGTGTATGGAGATATGTCTTTGCTGCCTTTTTTTGAAGAATTTGGCATAAATACGGAAACAATTTCCATACAAAATACAGATAAAATTATACAGGGGTCACCTCTTTCTTTATTAAAATCAATTCAAAAAGCAGTGGGATACAAAAAGGATTTGGCATTTTTGCCTATCCGATAAGAATAGAAAAATATGGTGAAATAAATTGGCAGGACCTACCTTAAGAACATACAAAGGCGGATCAATTGTTTATTTTGAAAAAGATAAATCGGAAGATATTTATGTACTCCAGAGTGGTCGAGTCATCCTTACTTATTCTACTGTAGATAACAAACACGAAATCAAAGAAGACGTTCGTATAGGTGAGTTTTTTGGAGTAAAATCTTCTCTTGGGCATTACCCAAGAGAAGAAACTGCTCAAGTGATTGGTGGTGCGGTAGTATTAGTTTTTAAACCCGCAGAGTTTGAGAGTTTTGTAATGAACAAAACGCATCTGATTTTAAAAATGTTAAAAGTTTTTTCAAGTCAGCTTCGCCAAATCCACAGACAAGTTCGAGAGCTATTAGGCCAAGGCGATGCAAAGATGCCTGCTTATGAGCTAATGAATGTAGCAGAGGTTTTTTACAAAAGTAATAATTTAGATTATGCGATCTACGCTTTTGAGAGATATTTGGCTCACTACCCCCAAGGAAAATATTCAGGAAGAGCAACTGAGCTTTTATCTCTCGCAAGAAAAGGATCTGCGTATCCGTTCAATATGCCTGAATTAGTGTATGAAGTGGATAAGTCTCATAATTCTCAAAACGACCTCGAGCATATACTAAATACTCCTGCTGAAGTTCCAAAACCAAAAGGGAGCGAAGATCTGTCTATATCGGCTCTATTTAACAAAGCACACACTTACGCAAAGGCCGGTAAGAATAGCGAGGCTGCCGAAATTTTTAAATCTCTTACTTCCCGGATAGATATAAAAAATCCCACTGAAAAGCGTGATCAAGAAAACGCCCATTTTCATCTTGGAGAGTGCTATTTTCATTTGAATCAATTTGACACTGCGTTTAGCACTCTTTCTAATTATGTTAGAAATTTCCCAAGAGGAGAGATGATCAAAGAATCGATTTTTACTCTTGCAAAAATTTCAGAAGCCCAATCCGATAACGCCAAGGCTGCAATGCTCTACGGAAAAGTTGCGTCTATGGCACCCAATGATGATATGACAGCTCAAGCTTTAAAAAAAGTTAAAGAGCTGAAAACCTGAGGATATTATGGCGTTAATGCTTGAAGCAATGTTTGAAAAATTCGGAAAAGTCTTTCAACCCAATGAAATGATTTTTTGTGAGTATGAACCCGGAAATGATTTTTATCTAATTCAAGAAGGCAAAGTGAAAATCACAAAAACTGTGGGTGCCTCCATTAAGACTTTGGATATTTTACAAGATGGCGATATTTTTGGAGAAATGGCAATACTCGAAGAGCAACCTCGTTCTGCCACTGCAACTGCAATGACTGAAGTTCGGGCTTTAAATTTTAATAGAGCCAATTTTGAGTTGCTAATGACTAAAAATCCACAGCTTGCATTAAAACTACTTACGATTTTTTCAACTAGAATCTACGATGCAAAAAGAAGGTTAATGATACTTCTCATGGACGATATTCAAGGAAAGGTCGCGGATGTTTTTGTAATGTTAGCCGAAAAAGAACAACATGGAGTAAACTACAAAGAAGTAGTGTTGAATCTTACTGTGGACGACGTAGCAAGTTGGTGTGGGCAGCCTGTAGGTGAAGTTCAAAAAGTAATTAATCAATTTGTAAAAAGCGGAAAAATCGAGTTGTATGCAGATAGAATCGTTCTCAACAATATAAATGACTTCCAGAGAATAGTTACTCAAAAACGAAAACCGATGTAATATTCGCTCCCGTAGCTCAGGTGGATAGAGCATTTGTTTCCTAAACAAAGGGCCACTGGTTCGAATCCAGTCGGGGGCAGATTCAATTAATAGAAGACAGAACTGCCGAAATAGCATAAAAAAATTCTAAATTTCCATATTTTCTTCAAAATCAGTGTTTAATATGTATTGTTTCTATAAAATAAATCTTGACACTTATAAAAATTTTTAATAAAATAAAGTATTATGATAAGTATTGAAAAAAGGAAAGAATTCGTTCTAATATAAAAATTTTTACAGACTCTTTGCCAGAAAGTATTCCTAAAAAAGAGCATCTGATAAGCGTAGTTGAAGATATTATTGAAGAAGTTTCTTATCTAAATAGAGAAAAAGCAGATTCTTCAGATGTAAAGCTACTCATCCTTGAAATGAAAGAAGAATTTAAAAGATCGGAAGAGAGGTTTGCATCCATGGAGAAAAGATCGGATGAAAGATTTGCTACAAGCGATATAAGATCGAATGAAAGATTCGCCGCAAGCGATAAAAGAATTGGTGACTTAATTCATTCTATGGACAAAAGATTCAACTTATTGCAATGGATGATTGGACTTGGCTTAGCATTTCTATCTTTTCTAATTACGCTATTTAATTATTGGAAACCTCCTATAACTCCAGAAATTTTAGAAAAGGCTGTTTATTTTGGTGTAGAAAGAGCATTACAAAAAAACAAGTCGCTATGATTTAAACAAATCTTTTGCTGCATCAAATGCAAGACTTTTGTTGTAATCATCTCTATCAATTAAAACAAAATTCAAAGACTCAGAATGAATTCTCTGTGCAATCTTTGCGATATCGGAAGGGCTTTTTTGATTTGTGGCAATGTACTTAAACTTAGTCTTACACCCGGGACAATTAGAATCTTTCAGATAATTTAATCCGAGTTGCTTGCAATTGGCACAAGTTCCATATAGGTCGTCAATCAAAAGCAGGTGTTTTTTTACTTCTTCTACATCTAATGAAGACCAGACTCGAATAAATTTATTTTTTGGAGTTTTCCCTGATTCTTGCATAATTCTTCAATATCAATTTTGCTGGAATTGTCAAATAAAAAAGCAGGATTAAGAAAAATATTTTTTATATAATTTTTTATCAATATTTTTCATTATGTGGAGGTTGTACTTTACAAAAAATTTCAGTCCAATATTTTAGAATTGTGGATCCCAAAACCTTAGCTCTTTCCAATCTAATTGAAACGGGGATGATGGTAATTGTCTCAGCTTTAATTGTAATCATTTACTTAAAAAAGTACAAAAAAAAGGGAATTCTAATTTGGTTTTTTAGTAATGTATTTTGGGCTTTAGGATTTTTTTTGGTTTTTCACCAGAAGGAATGGCCGTATTTTTTTGGGGTTATTCTTGCAAATGTATTCATACTCCTCTCTTTATCTTTTTATAATATCAGTATTTGTAAACTAATTGGTAAAAAAGTAAGCTATCTCTTAAATTTTTTTCCGGTCGCAGCCTTATTTATTTCCTATCTGTTTATGGAGGGAACCGAGCTACTCTTTTTAAGAATCATTATTTTTTCTGTCGCGGCTGCGTGGATTCTTTTTAAAACTGGGTTTAACTTAGTCTATCAAAACTACGAATACAAAAATTACCACTTTCTGGCTACGGGTTATTTAGCCTTTTTCACTGTATTTGCAAATATTTTCAGAGTAGCCATGACTTTATATTTTCCTGAAAATTTCAAAGTCTTAATCGATGCCGGAAACAGCGCTATATTTTTTCTATTGTTGATGTTACTTTTAAAGACCAGTTTTAATATTGCCTATATTTTGATTTTATCTTCTGTTGCACTTCACGACTTAAAAATAGTCAAGGAAGAATTAGAAAAGTCGAACTCTTCCAAAGACAAGTTCTTCTCAATAATCTCTCACGACATGAAAAATCTTTTCTCCGGTTTACTTTGGCTTTCTAATAATTTAAAAACAAAAATTCAAGAAAAGAAATTCAACCCTGAGACAGACTACATCAGAATAGAAACATTAAATGAGGTAATTCAAAGACAATTCTCTCTACTTGAAAACCTTTTGCTTTGGGCTAGTGCACAAACTAACAGGATCGACTTATCCCCGGAGGTAATAGATTTGAGCAAATTGTCCAACGATATAGTTTCCCTATACAAGGAAATTGCAGACGAGAAGGAAATCATTATTCAATCAGATTTAAGCAAATCTAATTTTGTGTATGCAGACAAGGAAATGGTTTCCACAGTGATAAGAAATATCGTGAACAATGCGATTAAGTTTACTCCAAAGTCAGGCACAATCAAACTTTACTACTCAGCCCATCCTGAAAAAGACTCGGTACAGTTGATAGTGGAAGATAGTGGACTTGGAATGACGGAAGAAAATCTAAATAAACTATTTAAAATGGATGAAAAATTGACAACGAAAGGCACAAACAACGAAATTGGAACTGGTCTTGGGCTTTTAGTTTGTAGTGAATTTATCAAGAAAAATGGAGGCTATATAAATGTAGAAAGCAAGGAAGGAATAGGCAGTAAATTTAAAATTACCCTAAGATCGACAGATCAAAAGAATTCCAAACTTGCTTAAAAAATATATTCTTCTCCAATAACCACCAATAAAAAAACAACCCATCCCTATTAAAAATTTAATCTTGAAAGTCTTTGACACTTAGTACGCTTTTCTATATTTTGAAAAAATATGCTTTTTCATTCAAAGGAAAATGATTCCACAGATAACAAACTTCGGATTCTGTCCGACATATTCAGTGCACCTCATAACGCTTACGAAATGTATCTCAACGATGAAACTATCGGTAAATCAGATCTTTTAAGAATTCATTTGACTATTTGGGTATTTGCGCCTATTTCAAAATTCTTGCTCAACCTCATACTGAGTTTTACCGACAGCTCACCTATGGATTTTTCATTTTTTCAAAAACTATTTTCAGGGCTTCCTACTTCATTTATTATATACCCTCTCGTAATTTTTGTAGTTGTAAATCTTGATTCTCTAAGAGTGTATTACAAGAAAGTCAATCGTGCTCAAGATGAAACTTTGCCTCCACCGGATTTACTTTTACTTTCCTTTGTCCCTTTTAGTGCTTCTTCTATTTTTTGGATTTTTCCTGTCCCATTGAATTTATTTTTTATTTCAATTGCATTTTTTTATTCGATTCAGCTCTCTTTTTACTCCCTACAAAATGTATCCGACTATGGGAAAAGAGAATTTTTAAACTTTTTACTTTTAAGTTTCATTTTTCTTTTGACAGGAGGGCTTTTTGTGTTTGGAGCTTTAAATATTGTAAGGATGATTTTAAATTGAAAATTTTTCTTATCGGAATTGGCGGAATAGCTATGGGGAACCTCGCCTACATGCTCAAAAAAATCGGACATGAGGTCAGTGGCTCCGATACAGAATTGTATCCACCCATGTCTGAAAAATTACAAGAATGGGGTGTAAAGACTAAAAAAGGTTATTCACCTGAAAATATAAATGGTTCTGACCTAATCATCGTAGGGAACGCTATTTCCAGAGGAAATCCCGAAGTTGAAGAAATGCTAAACTCCGGTATGGAATATATGAGTATGCCCGAAGCAATAGGAGAATTTTTTCTAAAAGGAAAAAAGGTAATTGTAGTGTCCGGCACCCACGGTAAGACGACTACTACTTTTTTGATTCACCATATACTTAAAGAAATCGGTCTTTCTCCCGGATTATTTGTAGGAGGAATACGCCAAGACGGACACGCCGGATTTGAAATAGGAGAAGGGGATTATTTTGTAATCGAAGGAGACGAATACGATTCAGCTTTTTTTGACAAGTCTTCCAAGTTTTTACACTACCGTCCCACTTACTTAGTTATGACTTCTTTGGACTTTGATCATGCAGATATTTTTCCGAATATAGATGCAATCAAATCTATGTTCATAAGGCTTATAAATTTAGTTCCGTCCAAGGGAAAGATATTCTATTGGAAAAATTCTAAGAATTTAACTGAAATCACGAAACCTGTCAAACTAATCCCAGTAAGTCCGTATTCTATAAATTCTGCAAGTTCTATCTTGTCCTATAAAAAAGGAAAACTGATTCTAAACAAAACGAAATCAGAAATCGAAACAAGTCTAATAGGCTCCCACAATTACAATAACGCAGAGGTAGCGGTTAACGTATGCAATGAAATTGCTCCCGAAAAATTTTCTGAGATTGTATCTGCATTATCTAATTTTTCGGGTGTGAAAAGAAGGCAAGAGATTTTATATAAGTCGAGTCATTCTATTTTCATAGAAGATTTTGCACACCATCCGGTAGCAATTCAAGAAACTATAAAAGCAGTAAAAGAAAAATTTCCCGGTTTTAAAATTATTAGCCTATTTGAGCCGAGAAGTGCGACCTCTCACAGAAATGTATTTCAAAAAGAATTTTCAGAATGTTTTATTAGATCGAGTTTTGTATTTATAACAGAAATTTTCAATCTGAAAAAAGTTTCATCCGATATGCGTCTCGATGTTAAAAAAATTATTCGTAAATTACCTAAGCATTCCAAAACAGGAAGTGTTTACTGCAAAAATCCGGCAGACCTTTTACTTCAATTTAAAAAAATTATTCCCGTTTATGCCACACAAAAAATATTAGTTCTTGCTATGTCAAACGGAGCTTTTGGAGGAATTTATAAACCTCTTTGTGAAATGCTCGTCGAACGAGATAGAAAATTTTCATTATGAACTTAGAAAACGAAATACTAAAAATTATTCAAGAAGGAAGTGAGGCTCTTACTTCTACAAAAACTGAGCTTGAATTAGAAGATATTAAGTCAACATTTATCGGCAAAAAAGGCAAGCTCACGTCCGTGCTGAAAAATTTAGCAAACCTGTCTATAGAAGATAAAAAAAAAATTGGACAGATGGCAAACGACGCTAAAGAAAAATTAGAATCACTCATCTCAAACCAAAGATTTAAACTAAAAGAAACCTACTACGCTGAAAATTTAAAAAACGAATTCTATGATAGACTCCGACCGTTAAAAAATACGGACTTCGGTACGATCCACCCTGTCAGTAAGATTCAATACGAGATCGAAGATATTTTTACTTCGATGGGTTTTCAAATCATGGACGGTCCGGAAGTAGAGTCAGATTATAACAACTTTGAAGCATTGAATTTTACCTCGGATCACCCCGCAAGAGATATGCAAGACACATTCTATGTTTCGGGTGGGAAATTACTCAGAACCCACACCTCTGCGATTCAAGTAAGAACTCTAAGAACTCTTAAACCACCATTCAAAATCATTGCACCCGGCAGAGTTTTCCGCTATGAAGAAGTGGATGCCTCCCACGAAAATACTTTCTATCAAATAGAAGGAATGGTAGTAGGGAAGGATATTTCTGTTTCCAATTTAATCTATACAATGAGTGTTCTGCTTTCTGAAATATTTCAAAGAGAAGTAAAAGTCAGACTTCGACCCGGGTATTTCCCTTTTGTGGAGCCTGGTTTTGAGTTAGATATTGCTTGCATGGTCTGCGAAGGAAAGGGCTGCTCTGTTTGCAAACAATCCGGTTGGCTTGAGCTACTGCCTTGTGGTTTAGTCCACCCAAACGTATTGCAGTTTGCAGGGCTTGACCCCAAGGACTGGACAGGCTTTGCTTTTGGTCTTGGATTAGACAGACTTGTAATGATGCGTTATGCGATACACGACATACGTTATATACATTCAGGAAATCTTAGATTTCTAAAACAATTTATTTCGTAATGTGAGGACTCATTGAAACTTTCTTGGGATTGGTTAAACGAATTTCTAAATTTAGATTCTATTGAAAAAAAATTAGTATTAGAGAAAATTAATACTTCAATTTGTGAAATAGACAAAGTAGAAAATTTTCTACCCCACTTAAATACTATCATTGCAGTCAGGCTTGAGTTGGTAGAAAAGCACCCGAATGCAGATAAATTATTTGTATGCGAAGCCTACAACGGAAAAGAAAAATTTCAAATCGTAACCGGCGCACAAAATGTAAAAAAAGGGGATATTGTTCCGCTCGCACTACCGGGGACTGTAATCTTAGAAAAAGAAATTCAACCCGGCACCTTAAAAAATATCGAGAGCTTTGGTATGTTTTGCAGCGAAAAAGAACTTGGGTTTTCAGATGAAAGTGAAGGAATTTTTATATTAAGCCCGTCCACCAAACTCGGAATTTCAATGTCGGAATATTTTCAATTAGAAGATACAATTCTAACTATTGATAATAAGTCTATCACACACAGACCCGATTTGTGGAGTCATTTTGGGTTTGCAAGAGAGCTTTCATCACAGCTAAATCTCCCCTTAAAGAAAAATCCATTCGACGAGGAATTTAGTTTTCAAAAAACTTTTCAGTCCAATACAATCGAAAATAAGAATGCACACTCTTACTATTCCTGTATCGTTAAAAATATTCTAATAAAAGAGTCTATAGACAAGATCAAAACTCGTCTGGAAAAATGCGGGAATAGATCAATAAACAACGTAGTAGATGTCTCCAATTATATTATGCTCGAAATGGGTCAACCGACTCACTTCTTCGATAATTCTAAACTAAAAAATTCTACAGTGGAAGTTTCTTTTTCCAAAAAAGGAGAATCTATCTCACTCTTAGATGGAACTTCAAGAGAGTTAGAAGAAAATATTCTAATCATTAGAAATGAAAACACACCTGTTGCAATCGCTGGTGTAATGGGAGGATTAGAGTCCTCGGTTACTGACACTACAAGTGAGTTACTCCTTGAATCAGCAGTTTTCAAAAGGGAAGACATACGACACTCTTCCAAAAAAATGAACATTCGCTCTGATGCAGCCATACGTTATGAGAAAGGGCTTGATGCTTCCACATCACTTCCTGTATTAAAGAGATGCTTGAAATTATTGCAAGAAAATGGTTGTCCAAATTTACAAGCAAGCCTTCCTGCCGGGTATAATAACGAATCAGAAAAATCTACCTACATAGAAATATCCTTTGAGTTTATCCAAAAAAAATTAGGGATTTGTTTAAGTGAAAATGAAATACAAAATATTCTCATTCGATTGGGATTTAACCATGAGAGAAAAGGGCAAACATTAAAAGTAAAAGTTCCTTTCTACAGACAAAACTACGACGTTACTATCCCTGAAGACCTTATTGAAGAAATCGGAAGAACAATCGGTTACTCGAATATCCCTAAAACCCCCGTGACCTTTGAGGTAGTGCCAGTTCATAAAAATTTATCCAGAGAGACAGAGAAGAAAATAAAAGAAATCTTAAGTCAAAGTGAAGATTTTAATGAAGTGTTCAACTATTCTTTTGCGTCTGAAACAGATACAAATTTTGAAGAAAATTCTAGTGAAAAAATTAAAATCCAAAATCCAATGCCTGAAGAATTTCAATATTTAAGAACATCTATCTATCCGTCGATTTTGAAAAATTTAACAAATAACGAGGACAGGTTTGAATCGGCAAGAATTTTTGAATTCGGCAGAACGTACCACTTAGAAAAAAATAATGAAACTACAGAAAATAAATTTTTTGGTTTGGGAGCTTTTCTAAATCAGAAGAGTACGGAAAAAAATTTATATACTTTTGAAAAAGAGCTTTTGAGTTTCAGAAAAGTTTTTGAGTTAGTTCTATGTCGGTTGAATATTACAAAGTTTCAAATTACACCTTTGGTTATAAACTATTTTCATCCAAATTCATCTGTTCAATTTTTGTATGATGGAATCAAAATCTGCGAGTCAGGAATTTTGCATCCAAGATGGAAAGATAACTACGATATAAAAAAAAATATCTTAATAGGGAAAATACACTTTGATGAAATTCTAAAGATTTTAAAAAATACAAAATCCAATTTTCAGTTTTCTCCTCCTTCTATTTTTCCCGGAGACAATTTAGATATTTCAATTTTAATGCCAAAATCTTTTGGAACGGAAATATATTCAAGGTTAGTATTAGAAAAACAAATTCCTGAAATAGAAAGTATATGGGTTCACGATATTTTTACCGGTGGAAATCTTGACGAAAAAAGTAAGTCAGTCACTTATAGAGTGTCTCTTCTCACTTACGAAAAAACATTTACCCAAGAGAAAATCAGAGACATACAGGAAGCCTTAATCAATTTAGCTAAGGCAAACGGTTTCACGGTAAAATAATTCTAATCTCGATGGAGCTTTTTTGAATTTTTAGAGAAATTTTTCTTATTCTTTTCTCTTATTTTCGTGCAGACCGGATCAATCATAGAAATGATCAAAAACTTTTTACAAGGAGTTTTCATCATTGTAGTAAAGCAATTTTCGTATTCAAATAAATCCTCTTTGGAATACAAAGATAGTTTTTTTTCAAAGTCTTCTTTGTATTCTTTTTTGCAATTTTTGACTGAAAGGCTTTCTTGCATATCGTTGGGAATAGTTCTGTAATAGCTTTCGTAACATTCCTGAATCTTATCGCATAAATTATTGAAATTAATTTTTGTATTTTTAAAATTTTTAGTTGCTATTTCTTTTTCTTTGCAAGTAAAAAAGAAAAAGATCAATACAGAAAGAAAAACAAGTCTAATTAAAATACGGAGCAATTGATTTCTCCTTTTCCCAAAAGATAACTTTGCACTGCCTCGATAAGTCTTTTTTGAGATTTAGAGTTTCCCTTTGATTCTTCACCGATAAGACCCTGGCTATGCAAAAAAATAATTTGGTTATTCAATGGAGAAAAAAAAGTAGTCGCCCAATCCTGTTTGTAATTTTTACCATACCATATCTGATACCGTTTCACGGACATGCCATCCATAACGATTTCTTTTTCGGGATATTCTATAACTTCCTCAAACATAGATTCGAGTAGAGGTTGAAAAAATACAAAAGACTTTTCGCAAGTATTTTCTTGGATGTAAAAAAGAAGATAGTCCTTCCCTTTTTCCATTTTGCTCCAGTAGGTGTATTGGTTTTTTTGTAAAATATTCAATGACTGAACAAACGGCTGATTTTTTATATACCAAGAAGCAATTGCAGCGTCTTGATAACGGTTGGCGATTAATATACTGTCTGGGTGTTTTAAGTTTTTGAAATTTTGAATTTCTGTAACTGCCTCCTTATACCCCTTGTATCTTTCTACAGGATTTGGAATAGAATAATTTTTTAAATTCAAAGTTTTCCCTACTGCACCCGGAAAAAGAAAAAACGCATCTATTAAAATTGCAAGTGCAAACCCTGCATATACTAATTTATCAAACACTGTTCCTGATTTTGTTTTCTTGGTACCGACAAAAGAAATCATCAATAGAATGATTGCAGGGTAAGAAGGAAATGTCCAGTTTGCTTGAACCATTTTTTTTGAGGACAAATAGAAAAAAAATAGAGGTAGAATCGCAGCATTTATCACCAATAATTTTCTGGCTGAATCTATGCCATCCAATGAATTCCAAAAATCCCACTTATTCTCTTTCTCTACTATCCAAAAGTAAATCCCTGTTATAGAAATAAAAACTATTCCTACAAACCAGATTGGAGAAAGAGTCACCAATTGACCGGCGACGAAACTATCCATATTCGAGCCTTCGTATTCTTTTCCTCCAGAGGAACGTAAATGAATAATCGCATCTACATTGTCCCAATTGTTTTGAGTATTCCAAAACACCATCGGAGAAATAATCAAGAAAGCAAGTGCAAGCGAAAAATAAAAATGAACATTCTTTAATAGGGAATATTCCTTTGGAGAAACTATAAGCCAGAGGATCAAACTAATCGCAAAAAATACCATTGTGTGTTTACTTAAAAAGCCAAGTCCAAGAGAAATAAAAGTGAGATATAAGTCTAAATTTCTCTTTTTGTAAATATAGCGTATAGAAAAGTACAGAGCCAGCACCCAAAAAAGAATCAAACAAGTATCGTGCATAATTACAAGAGAGCCTGAAAAAAAAGCAGGTATAAACAAAAATACACTAAAGAGCAAATATTGTTTTTTTTTAGTAAACTCTAAATAATTTCCGATCAAATACGCTATCCACATACTCACTGCTGATGCAAATATCGTAGCAAACTTCAATGCAAAAATAGTATTACCAAAAATTGCTGTAAATATTCTGATATAAAATCCTACACCCGGCCCTTGGTCATAGTATGAATAGTCTAAATTTCTCGACCATTCCCAATAGTATGCTTCGTCTGGTAATACGTCCAGTCCAACCGCATACACGAATCGTAAAATCGAAATCAATAATATAAATACTATAACCATAAATGCCTTCTGTATTGTTTTTGTGTTGAATCTATGATACAAGCATTTTATAACTTCCCTGAAAAATTATTTTATCAAAAGAAATTTATAACACTTATGCAAAAACCCTTGTAAACAATTTAAGCGAGAGTCGGAGTCGATAGGAGAGGCGATTTTCCTGAGTAAATAATCGTATATTTGTCCAAAAAAGACTTTTTGCAGGTGCCGCATTCATAGAGAAGTGCTATATTTTTATTTACTGCCTGTTTTATCGACTGAAATTTTTCTTTTACAAGAACATGACATTTGTGTCAAATATTGATTTGACACTATTTTCGATTGTACAAAGCATGAAGAGAAATAGAAAGAATTCTAAATACAAGGATATTACAATGGCAAAGCAATTTTCAGAAAAAGTAGCAATCGTAACAGGTACTGCATCTCCAAGAGGACTTGGGAGAGCGATCGTAAATAAAATTGCAGAAGAAGGAGGAAACCTCGTTCTTATAGATTTAAAACAGGAAGACTGCGACAAGGCAGCGAAAGAGACTTCGGACACTTATGGAGTCAAAGCAATTGGAGTGGCTTGTAATATTGCAAAGGCAGAAGATTGCGAAAATGTTATCAATAAAACAAAAGAAGTATTCGGTAGGTTGGACTTTCTTGTGAACAACGCTGGGGTGTTGAAAGACACACTTATTATGAGAATGTCCGAACAAGACTGGGATTTTGTAATGGATGTAAATTTAAAAGGTGCATTTTTAATGACAAAGGCCGCAACAAAACTTATTCTTAAAGCTCCTTCAGGAAGAATAGTAAACATCTCTTCTATTTCAGGGCTACTTGGTCAAGCCGGACAAGCCAATTATTCTTCTTCCAAAGCAGGTCTTATTGGTCTTACAAAAGTATGCGCTAGGGAATTTTCTTCGAGAGGTGTTTTAGTGAATGCAATTTGCCCAGGGTATGTTCAGACAGATATGACAAGCGCTCTATCTGAGGACATACAAAAAATGTTAAAGGAAATGGTTCCTCTAAAAAGAGCTGCTACTCCAAATGATATTGCAGGGGCAGTAAAATTTTTCTTGAGTGATGATGCGTCCTACGTCACAGGCACTGTGCTTCGTGTTGACGGCGGTACTGCAATCGGTTTATAAATCGGAGATACAAAGATGAGAGAAGTTGCGATTATTGGTGCATACCAAACGAAACATGGAAACCACAGCGACAAGGTATTGAGAGAGCTTGTTACGGAAGCCGGAAATGGTGCGATTAAAGACTCTGGAATAGACAGAAAAGAAATTCAAGCTGTCTATGTAGGCAATTATGCCGGCAACGAATTCAATAATCAAAATACAATGGCCTCGTACGCAGCCACAGTTCTTGGTATCGGAAATGTACCAGCATTTAGATTAGAAGGAGCTTGTGCGTCAGGCGGTCTTGCTATGAGAGAAGGATTTCTTGCGGTAGCCAACGGTGTCTATGACACTGTGTTAGTTCTTGGAGTAGAAAAAATGAATACTAAAGACCCTGAGACTACAATGGGAATTGTAGCCAAGGGACAAGACTTTGAATTTGAAGGCGGGTTTTGTATTTCAGGTCCATCCGGTTTTGCATTAAACGCTGTTCGTCACATGCACGAGTTTGGAACTACCAAAGAAATGCTTTCTACTGTTGCTGAAAAAAACTATTTCCACGGCAGTAAAAATCCTTACGCCCACAAACAAAAAGCAATTCCTCTAAAAAATATTATGAACGCAAGAATGGTCACTACTCCTCTCGGATTCCATGATATGTCTTTAGTTACGGATGCGTCCGCAGCGGTAGTAATCACCACAAAAGAAAAAGCAAAATCTATTTCCAAGAAGCCTGTACTTATCAAAGGCTCTGGCATAGGTGGAGATTATTTCACTCTTGCAATGAAAGAAACCTCAGTAGCTTTTCCTGCCACCATTCGTGCTGCTAACGAAGCATTCAAAATGTCTGGATTAAAAAGAGAAGATATAAACGTTTTAGAATGCCATGACTGCTTTACGATTACAGAGATCATAAATATTGAAGACCTCGGTTTTGTTGATAAAGGAAAAGGCGGCCCATTCACTATGGATGGAAACACAAGACTTGGAGGTAAACTTCCGGTAAATACTTCCGGTGGGCTAAAGGCAAAAGGTCATCCAATTGGTGCAACAGGTGTTGGTCAGGTAGTAGAAATGACTTTTCAACTTAGAGAAGAGTCTGGAGAAAGACAAGTCAACGGGGCGAGAACTGCACTCACTCACGTCCTTGGAGGGCCAGGGGCAGTCTGTGCAGTGCATATTTTACAGAGGGATTTTTAATATGAACGAATTGAAAGGAAAAATTTGTAACTCTTGCGGATTTCATTCACTCGATCCGTCTTTTGCTTGTATGAAATGTGGTAGCGATTCTTTAAGCGAATACACTTTTAACGGAAACGGAAAAATCTACACATTTACAGTCGTAATGGTCGGGTTTGGTCACTTAGCAGAAAAGGCACCTTACGTACTTGCGGTTGTAGAATTGAAAGAAGGCTTAAAAGTAATTACTATAATCGAAGACATCGAAAACGATAAAGCCAAGATTGATTTTCCTGTGAAGTTCAAAAGACTTGACGAAAAGTCAGGACCCATTTTTCAGCCGGCCTAAATTAATTTTAAGAAAAATCTTTTAGAATATATTTTTCTTAATTTTCTTTTCGCGCTATGGGAAATTCTATTTCTTTTTTTTACTTTACTATATAAGAAACAAGAATCTATTTATCTTTTATCGTATTTTTGATATTTAAAAACTACAAAATTAATTGGAGAAAACATATATGACAAAACGTATTTGTATTACTGAAAACGACATGAAAAAACTAAAAGAGTTAGTAAACTCACCCACAACTGATTCTTCTTTGAGAAAGTACCAGTTAGAACTTGAAGCCGAATTAAAAAAAGCCAAGATTGTAAAACCAGAAGAGGTTTCATCGGATACAATTACCATGCACTCTGAAATTCTTTTAAAGGATATGAACACAGAAGAAGAAACAACTTATAGAATAGTTTATCCTGACCAGTCTGACACTGAAAAAGGTTACGTGTCTATCCTTGCACCCATAGGTACAGCTCTTCTTGGATACAGCGTTGGGGATATTATAGAATGGAAGGTTCCGGGGGGATTAGCAAAATGGAAAGTTGTGAAGATTAATTATCAACCGGAAGCGTCAGGCGATTTTCATCTCTGACTTTTCATAGCATGTTCACTGCTCCAATGGCTGAAACAATACATGAATTCATCGAGCCATTTTCATCTGCAAGTGCCTCTCCTGCAAAAAATACTCTGTTAAAGGGACTTCTGAGACTCTCTTTTGCATCGAGAGAGCCAGATGGAAAGATTGTAAACGCACCATTTATCAAAGGTTCGCTCTGCCATACTTTTGAGATTACTTTCTCTATTTCAAAAATTTCTTCTAAGGAATATCGTTTCATAGAAATAGCAACCAATTCTTTCAGATAGCTTTGTTTTCCTTCATAAAAAAGTTCAGAAGCATCTCCGATACTAAGTCCATTCAACAAATTTATTTCTTTTGAATTGATTTCAGAAAAATAAACTTTTTGAAGTGGTGCATTCATAAAATGAATTTCTCCTTCTCCAAATTCTCTTCCCTTGGTTAAAACAAGAAGTTTCGCGGCTCGGCTATTTTTTATAAGAACTGATGCGAGTTTTTTTTCTCTCGGAAGATCCGGTGTCCACTTAATTTTGGAAACCAAAGCTGGAGGAACAGTAACAATGCAAGTATCCGATTCGATTACCTTCCCCGACTTTGTTTTTACTTTTACTTTACCATTTCTTTGATCTACTTCAGTTACCGGGTCATTTAAAATTTTTTCGGAATCGTGTAAATTAGAAAGTAACTTTTCAATAATATTGTCATTTCCGCCATCTATTCTAAAAACGGTCTTAGGATGAAATTCTAAATTGGAAAAGTCTGAAAAAAATCCATTGGCAGAGACACTCCTTATACTCTCTCCATACTTCATGCGATATTTCATTTCAATGAAGTTCAAGTCGTCGTTTGCAATATCTTGATATTTCAAATAGTTGTATATATCAATCTTATCCAAACCGTGCTTTTGTTTTACGGACATTCCTCTATACATCCCAAAAATTTTCTTTAAGGCTTGTTTGGTTTGTTGACTCAATTCAGAAGGTCGATTTTCCTTACTATACACAATTTCTTTTTGGACGTTATGCGCCACAGCTTTCAAATCTAATTCTTTTACAAGACCAAGCATATTTTTTTGATCGGTTGTTATCCATTCCCCACCCAATTCTCCAATAAAATCAGAGCCCTCTCTATATGAAAGAATTCTTCCTCCGTAACGCTCGCCTCCTTCGATCAAAGTTGTTTTTATACCTGCCTTACCGAGTATATAAGCAGAGTACAACCCCGACAGACCTCCCCCAATTATTGTAATAGTTTCTTTCTTTTTTGCACTCGTATTAAAAATAGAATTGTCTTCTGAATGAACTTTCTTAGTTGTTAGGGCAAGTATGGCAATAGAAGAATTCTTTAAAAAATTCAATCGATTCATTTTCATAAACATCTCCGAATATTTTGTTTATTTCCATTATCGTTACATTTCTTTAATTAGTGGAGTTTTTTTGAAATATAAACAGAATGCAAATAATAGATAAAGGCAATAGATAGAAATATCCACAAAAGCAAATTCCCATACAGTGCATAAAAAGTAGGTCGTTCTTTAATTATATCAATAGTTTTAGAATAGTATTCGCTTGTCTCTTGACCTGTGAATTTATTATCTACAATTCTACCCAGGTGATCTACAAATACTGACGTTCCTGAATTTGTAGAGCGAACCATCCATTTTCTTAACTCAATAGATCGAAGTCTTGCTAAATCGAGATGCTCATAAGTTTCTACTGACTTTCCATACCACTTATCGTTTGTAACATTCAAGATAAAATCAGGGTCTTCCAATTGTACAAACCTTCTGACAAATTCAGGAATAATTACTTCATAACAAATCAAAGGCAAAAACTTTCCCGCTCTTTCAGTTACTGAAATATTATCTTTATAATACTCTCGCAAGGAATTCAGACCGAGTGAGCTTGTTTCCTGCCACTGGATATGTTTTTTCTTAAAAGTTTTTTCAGAGTTTTTTGTGTGGAAGTACGTGATTAAATTTTGTCTTTCCCCGGGTATAAATCTTCCCACTTGCGGAATCAGATCATATAAAAATTCAAACGTTTCTCCAAAAGGAATATATTCGCCAAACGCAAGCAAATAAGATTTCCTATAATACTCACCTCTTTGACCATTCGGGTCATACAAAACAGAACTGTTGTGATAACGTAAGGCATTCTGATTGATCTCACCACCGGCAAAACTAGCATCTATCTCGTTGAAAAATACGTTCGCTTTGTATTTTTGAGAAGTAAGATAAATCAAAGACTCAAACCTTTCCCAATAGCTTGGTCGAAACATAGTAGTTGCAGGAGTTTTGTTTGTTGAAAAAAATGGAACACCTGACTCAGGCAATACTACAATATCAGGTTTTTTCTCTCTTGATCCTACATCGATCAACTCTTCAATTCTTAGCATTAGGTTTTCCATTGTTTCTTTTACAGAACGCCCATCTCTAAATTCGAGAGGAGCATCCGGCTGAATCATTAAAACTTGTTTTTGAAATTTTGGAGAGATATTAGACCATTTATTGTAAAGTGCAAACCCTGAGCTTAGGAAAAATACAAATAGAAATATAGGGAAGGACAAAAATTTCAGATAAAGAATTCTTTTCTTCTTGTGTAGAATGAATTTTTCTAATCTCATAATATTCAAATTGTAAATACAATAAGAGACTATAAAAATAAGAAAAGTCAATCCGTAAGCACTGGCGTATTCAGCTGTCTGAGCCAATAATATATTTCCTGCTGCTAAATTTCCCCAATACCAAGGAAATAATTGAAATGTAAAAAATTCTGACAACAGCGCAACAAATCCAGCAATTAGAGTGTGGTGCCTTCCAAGCTTTCGCGTAAAATAAGAAAATACAATCAGAAAAAAAGGAAACTTTAAGTTGAACACTGCTGCATAGATTAGAAAAATCGGGAAAGCAAGAAAGAAAGGAAAATTACCGAATACTACTAGTAGGTGATTTATCCAAAAAAAAGAAAATGTACAAAAAAACAAAGAAACCATAATTCCGTGAAATATTAGTTTTTTGGTTTTCCCTATGTATTTCTCTTCCAACCAAAACAAACCAAAAGGAGCAATCCAAACAAAGTGCGTTAGGTGGTATGGCGCAAAAGATAGTGTAGAAAATAGTGCAACCCATATATAACAAAATATATTAAATACCTTCGTCTTCTTAAATTTACGAAAACGAGAATACAAGTTCTCTATCACTACAGATGCCCTTTTAATCCTAAGTTTTGTCTTGCCTTTTCGAGTTGAGGTAGTGCCGCGTTAATTGCTTTTTTAGAGCCTATTTGCAATATTTCCTGAATTAATTTTTTATCTTCTGCAATCATTTCTCTTTTTTTTCGGAAGGGTAAAAAGTAGTCCATAATTTTAGAAAATAATTCTTTTTTTATATCTCCGTATTTTAAACCGGGAGTTAAAAATCTGTCCCTTAATTCCTCTTCTTCTTGTGAATTTAAAAACAATGAGTAAATAGAAAATATTACACTGTTCTCCGGATTTTTTGCCTCATCTACACCCGCAGAATCAGAAACAATAGACATAACAGATTTCTTTAGTTTATCCTCAGTATCAAAAATATTAATCGTATTTCCATAGGACTTAGACATTTTTTGCCCATCCACTCCCGGTACTATCGCAGTTGACTCATCAATTTCCGGCTCCGGGATTTTAAAAGTTTCTCCAAATTCCTGATTGAACCGAATTCCAATATCACGAGTGTATTCCAAGTGTTGCTTTTGATCCTTCCCTACAGGGACTCTATCTGAATTAAACGCAAGTATATCTGCCGCCATTAGTATCGGATACATAAATAACCCACCAGAAGGCTGAATCCCTTTTGCAATTTTATCTTTGTACGAGTGAGCCAGAGATAATTTACTCTCTGTAATACACATACTCAAATACCAAGTTAGTTCGGTAACTAATTGTACGTCAGACTGAATCCAAAAGGTTGACTTCTCCGGGTCAATTCCCAAAGCTAGAAAATCACAAACTGCGTCTATGGTATTTTCTTCTAAAGTTTTACGATCAGTAAAAGAAGTCAAAGAATGAAGATTGGCAATAAAGCAAAACAGGTCTGAACTGTTTTGATACTCTATCATTTTTTTCATCATGGAAAAATAGTTTCCGAGATGAAGTTTGCCTGATGGCTGAATTCCTGATAATATTCTCATAAATGTGAATCCTGCTCAAAAGGTTTCCCGGCAAGCCTTTCGTATTCGGTTTTTGCTCTTGCAAGATCTGCTTCAATCTTTTTGTGAGCGGTTAGTTTTTGTGTTGTAGCTGTGTCTTTATAGATGATTGCATAATTATAAAGTAGCTTTGTCATCTCTGTAAAAACTTCTTCAATAGTTTTTCCTGCTATTCTACTTTGAGTTATAATTTTCGTATTGTAATAAGGGATGAATCTATGTAAAATTTTTACCTCTTCTATCGGTCTTTCTCGTGTTGTTAAAATTTTCTCATTCAATTGCCCGTTTCTTTCGTACTCTTTGGCTAATAAATGATTTTCAATAAGCACATCAATTTTTTGAGCAAACCTGCCAAAAATCTCTCCTGCACCACTTAGCAACTTTAAAAGAGCACTTTCAATTTGATCTTGAGCACCCTTTATCATTTTTTCACTCATTAACTGAAAGCTATATTGAAAACTGGGGTATTTTTTATTGAAACCATCAATCGACCGAATCAGCATATTGATCTTCTCTATTTCAGCCAAGAAAAGCCCGCTCTGAATCAATAGAACATCTTTCGTCTGCATACCTTCTTCGATTTTAATATATCCCTCGATCAAACTAAAATACACAGATTGAAAATCACGAATAATCAAATACAGCAACTTGTGTGGAATAGATTTAAAATTTGATTTTACCGATGCATTCTGCATACTTTCAGGATAATGGCGGTTTACATAATCGTCTATTATTTCATTCAAAAAATCAAAATTGAGTTTTCCAGTTTCATCAATTCTAAAATATCTTGACTTTAAATTTTGAAGTTCTTTTTTGCTAAATAATCCGGTCTTGATTTCTTCTTCCAGCTTAGCAATCGCCATCTCTACTTCTTTTGTGACTTCTGGAGAGCTTTTGAATTTTAACTCATCTATAGGAGATATATTGAATCCTCTAACTATCTCATCCCATGTCACAACTCTTTTTGACATGACTATATGAAAAGCGCATATCGCATCTCTAAGAGTAGGTTTCTGGTCTTCTAAAGACAACCCGTAATCCAACCCTGTAAGTATGGATTCAATTTTTGGAGAAAGTTTTTCATCTAACTTTACCAAAGTTGGTACGTTTGTTAAAATTATATCTCTAGTGTCAGGGCGACTCAAAACTCTGCCGTAGTACATCTGCATTTTTGTAGAACGATTCAGAAATGTTTCCGCAGAAATTTCATCAATAAAAAGACTGTCTAAACCTATAAATGAATTAAAAAAACGATTATAATTGTTTATGATATTGTATACAAGTGGAGCCCAATGTCTCCACCCTTGAGTTTCACAAAGTTTTAACGCCTGAATCGTCGCAATAATTTGATCTTCTCTAAGCCCTTTAAAAATTGCTTCTACTGCACTTGATATGGCTGGCTTTCTACCAAAAATTCCTAACTCAATTGCACCCGTATTTTTTGCAAATTGAGCAATTGCTGCATTTCCGCCAAAGAGAGCACTTAAAAATCCTCCACCTCCACCAGTAGGTTTATTCTCTGGCTTGACAATCTTTTTAGGCTGAGGCTTTGCAGATTGCTTCTTCTCTGATGTCTTTTCTTCCTCCGTTTCACCACCATTTTTAGATTTGTAAAACTCTTCATCTGCTTTTTTAATCAGATCAATTCGTATAAAAACATCATTGGATCGAGTTAATATTTCATCAATTTTCTGCTGGTGTTCTGGGGAACGAGATTTTCTATAGAGATTGGCAAAAACTTTATGTGCGTCAGTTCTGGATTGCGGAACCACTATTGCCTCTGATTAAACGGGTTTTCCACGATCTGCGCATTTGCAGGAGGATGGAAATTGAATAAGTTTGAAGCTAAACCAACATTTGTTTGTACTGCACTAAAACTTATATCGGTATAATCCGTTTTTCCTTGTGGTTTTAGTCGAATTGCTTTAAGAATATTGTTTGGTCCTACACTAACAATTATTTCTTCATAGGCTTTTGTTGAAGATTTCAGTCTAAATACTTTTCCAGTACTAAGAACATCCTCATACCCGGACAACAAACTCGATATTCCTCCACCTGTTCCTTTTAAATCTTGTTTTCCTGCAACAGCACTCGCCGGAGAATATATCCATAAGACTCTTCCATTGGCTGAGATAACCCTGCCATCCGATAATTTGATGTGCATCTGGTTTGGTCTCTTATAGGATAAGACACCCGATAAAGTCCCATTGATTGTAACATTGGCGCGAATAGTTTCAAAACTATTCATCGAAGACAGAAAGGCTTTTAATTCATCCTGTGGTTCAGAAAAAACAGGAAAATCTATATAAAAAAAAACAAAAACAAAAATTGAAAGAAGTTTTATCATAAAAAATAGATTTTAACAAACACTGAATACAATAGAAAAAAATATCTAAAAATCAAAACACAATTTTTTTCTTTTTTTTCTACAAAAAATTAAAAAAGCGTGGTATTTCCCCGCTTTTTATAATCTCTGATGAGTGGTACTTTTAGCCGAGGGCTGATTTGAACTCAGTTATTAAAGCCGGTACTACATCAAATAAGTCCGCAACAACTCCATAAGTAGAAACTTTGAAGATTGGAGCGTCCGGATCTTTGTTTATCGCTACAATATACTTGGAAGAGCCCATACCAGCCATGTGTTGAATGGAACCAGAAATTCCACAAGCAATGTAACAATTTGGAGATACTGTTTTTCCAGTTTGCCCTACTTGATGGGTATGAGAAATCCAGCCTGCATCTACCGCAGCACGAGAAGCACCAAGCGCCGCACCTAATATATCGCAAAGCTGTTGAAGCATAGGAAAATTTTCAGGTCCCTTCATCCCACGACCACCCGACACTACAATTGATGCTTCTGCTAATTGAACTTTACTTCCACCGCTTAATTCAGAGCTAATATTCTTTACTTTTACATCTCCATAGCCAGCGTTTGAAGCCTCAGTTGCACCAGAACCGGACTTTTGGACTACTTCCTGTGAATTTGGTCTCACAGTAAACATCTGAATTTCAGAGTTTACTTTAATATTTGCATAAGCCTTCCCAGAATAGATCGGTTTTTTTCCTATTACTTTTCCGCCTTCTACAGTAAGACCAACTACGTCAGCGACAATTCCTGACCCTGTTTTGATAGCAACTCTTGGTGAATAGTCTTTTCCATAACTGGTATGTGGCATTAACACTACAGACGGCTTTCTTTCGCTAACCACTGAACTAACTATATTTGCGTAACCTTCTGCCGAAAATTCTCCTGCTTTTGCTGTAATTACTTTGTCAGCACCCACAGCACCAAGCTCTGATGAAAATTTCTCGGCTCCATCACCGATTAATAAAACCTCAACTTGTCCACTTATAGATTCTGCTATACGTTTTCCTGAAGAAGCAAGCTCCTTAGAAATTTTTTTCAAATTGCCGTCTTTAATTTCTCCGACTACTAATACATTTCCCATTTATTTTCTCCTGAAATCAGATAACTTTTGCTTCTTCTCTAAGCGCCTTCACTAACTGTTGCGCAAAACCTGTAGCGTCCCCGGCTTCTAATTTTCTGCCTGGAATCCTTGGAGGAGGTGGCTCAAGAGACACTACCTCAATTTTACTTGCACCCGATCCAAAATCAGCCGCTTGTTTAACATCAATAGGTTTTTTCTTTGCAGATAAAATTCCTTTTAAAGAAGGATAACGAGGTTCATTCAAACCTTTTTGTGCAGTTACAACAACTGGAGTAACAGTTTCAACTACTGCTGTTCCACCCTCTACTTCTCTTGTTGCTTTTACTTTGTTTCCGTCAAATTCTAATTTTAATGCTAAGATAATGTGTGGAACTCCGAGTCTTTCTGCAACCTGAACTACTACCTGTGAACTATCCGAGTCGATTGATTGTCTTCCACCAATAATTATATCAGCATTTTCTGATTTTACAAAATTTGCAATTAGCTCAGAAGTATATATAGAATCAAATGTGTTGTAAGTATCTGCTTTGATATGCACAGCTTTATCAACGCCCATAGCATAAGCAGTTCTTAATACTTCCTGGGTTCTATCCGGACCCACAGAAACAGCAATTACCTCTCCCCCACTCTTTTCACGAATCTTGATTCCTTCTTCGATTGCAAACTCATCGTAAGGTGATATTATCCACTTGATCCCTGATTCATTGATAGATTTGTCACCAAGTTTTATACTTGTCTCTGTGTCAGGTACCTGTTTTACCAAAACTATAACTTTCATACAGAATTGCCCCTTTGTTTTTGTAATTATATAGAACTATTTACCAGTTTTTTGAAACTGTTTTCAAAGCCAAGTATTTACACAGTTGATTTTTTGCTTGTTTCGCTTTTTTAGTATGTTTTTTTGCTTCTTTCGGTTTTTCGCCACTTCTTATGTCGTATCAGCCTATTGTATCGTATAGTTTTTCTCTTGGAGAGGTAAATTCCTACCGCAATAGAACTGACCTTGGGTGGAACTCCAAAGTCATAGAACTTGGCAGGGATGATTATGTCCCATCCGGCAATGTCAAGCAACAAAAGAAGAGTAAAAAGAGCCGTTCGGGAAATACCAAGCCATTGAGCAAACTCACCAAGCTCAATCCAATCTGCATTCTCCGGACGAAAGTTCTTCTTCTGCAAGTTTTGCCCTTCTTCCTGATACACCGTCTTCACACAATCCAACTTTTCAAAAGTCCGCCAAAGTAACACATTCCTGTATCTCTCCAACAATTCGTGCAAGTAATCTTCTCTCGAAATAGTTTCAGTCCTCGAGGTAAACTCATCCATATACTTCTCTGGAATAAGCAGACTCGATTGGGTTCGCTCAAATTTTTCTGGATTCATAGTATTCTCCTAATATAAAATTTTTCTTTCCTCTAGTTTCTGTCCCCAGCCACTATTTTTTGCCTCTTGATATAAGGTAAAATAATATCGTGATAGAAATAAAATTTTTACAATTTTAGAAAAATTTTTTTAGTTTTTACAGAAAAAGTTCTGAACCCGTACTAAATGTGAAATTCCTCGAAAAAGATGGATGTTCCATACATTTTTGCACGAAAAGTGTTGAACCCGTACTAAATGTGCAATTCCTCAAAAAAGAATGGAGTTCCCACATTTTAGCGTAAAAAGTCCACTATTAGCATAAAATACGAACTCTATACTCACCTGCAAAAAGACTTACTTAGAAAAATACCCTTAAATACTTAATAAAATCAATATTTCACATCGATCCCAGCTCTTGCAACGCAAGGGCTGGGCAGTAGCATCATAAACTAAACTAAAAATAAAAAAAAATCAATTTAATTCATAAAAGACCCTATTATTTTCTTTTGCAATTAGTGGAATATTTTATAGAATGGATTTTTCGAGGTTTTTACAAAAAAACCAAGGGATAAACTTTATAAAAATGAAGCTTGATTTAAAAGGAAAATATTCCAATTTAAAACTATTTTTATTTTATACAATTTTATACATTTCATTTTTATTTATCTATCGACTGATTTTTCTGGTTACTTATTTTTACAGAGTAGATAATGCGACAATTTTAGAGATACTCTCTGCTTTTTTAGTTGGTTTTCGCTTCGATCTATCTGTAGTTGCTATTTTACTGGGGCCATTTTTACTTTTGTCTTCTTTAAATTTTTTGAATAAGGTTTTTATTTTTCGTTTTGTTTGGGGGTATGTACCGATTTTAATTTTTATCTGGGTGGTGGTGCATTCCATTGCAGATATACTTTATTATGAAAATGCAAACAAACACATCGGTTATGAAGGTTTTGTATTTATCGGAAAAGATTTAGGGGTAATATTGAAGTCTGCCTTAGAGAATAATACGATTCCATTTGTAACTACAGTCACCCTTTTATTGATTTTTTTGCCTGCCTCAACATACGTATTTTTAAAGTTTAGTCCGTATCGTTATAACGACAAATCTATGGTAATTGGAGTTGTTGAAGTAGTTGCAATCTTTGTATTTATTGTAATTTCGATTCGGGGTGGAGTTCAAGTTAGTCCGATTCGAGCGAGTAATGCAATTATTTCCGGTAATAATTTTATAAACAATCTTGGGTTGAATGCAATTTTTACGACGATTGCCGATCTAAAAAGTCAAACAATTCCAAAATCTCAACAAATGCGGTTTGAAGAGGCTGCATTGATTGTTAGGGAAGAAATTAAATACAGTGGTGCAGAGTTTATTAGTGTAAAATATCCTATCCTTAGAAAACTTTCAGAGACAAATACTAAGAGAGCGCCTAACGTAGTTTTAGTATTATTGGAGAATTGGACGGGAAAGTTTATTAGGCCGATATCTAACGGGCTGATTGATGGAAAAGAAGTGGCTCCTCATTTTAATGCTTTGGTTAAGAAGGGAATTTTCTTTAATAAGTTTTTTGCAACGGGAGGAAGAACCACAAATGGGATGATGTCTGTTCTTGCCGGGATCCCTGATCGACCAGGATTGACAGCGGTCAGAACTTCTCAGGTCATGGGAAATTTTTCTGGAATTGGAAATATTTTTAAATCTATGGGATATAAGACTTTGTTTGCAACAGGTGGTGATTTATCTTTTGACAATAAAAATTTTCTTTTACCGAGATGGGGATTTGATCGCTTGTACGGGAAAATACAAATAGACTCTATGAATAAATATAAGTTAGGCGCTTGGGGCTACGATGATGGAGATGTATTTGATGTACTTCATGAAGAGATTTCTAAATTTAAAAAAGATGAGCCTTTTTTAGCGGTAGTTCTTACTCTATCGACTCACTACCCCTACAGAGTTCCAGAAAAAAAGGTTCATTTGTTCGATGAAAAAACTAAAGATTACGAATATTTAAACGTGTATCATTATGCAGATTGGGCATTGAGCGAATTTTTAGAGAAGGCGAAGAAATCAAAATATTTTCAAGATACTATTTTTTTCTTTGTCGCTGATCATGCGCATCATAGATACTTAAATTATTACGAAGATAGAAATATTCCGTTTTTGATTTACGCGCCTGATAAATACAAACCTCAACTAAGAGAGGAAATTTCTTCACAGTTGGATGTGATTCCAACAATTCTTGGAGCTGTAGGGAAGGAATGTTATTTTTCTGTAATGGGGAGGGACTTGCTTTCTCCTGGAATTTCTAAGTCCGGGTATTTTGCTTATGGAAATGTATTTGGTTGGATAGAGGATGATTTATTTTTGTACCAAAGTTCCGAAGGCGGAACGCAGATCAATTTTACTGCAAGAGAGCCATATATTGAAAACAAATTGTGTAAACTGAATAGACTTTTGTGTGAGCCTTCACACAGAAAAGCAAAAGCATTTTTAAATTTGAGTATTGAGCTAATGAATAAAAATTTAGTTTTCCCGCCACCCGAAGAAATAAAAAAATATTATAGCAACTCAGGTAAAGATTAGTTACCCCATCGGATAAGGAAATTTTTTAGACACGTCGTCAATTTTTTTTAAGGTCTCATCGTCTAAGATGAGTCCTGCCGCTTTTAAACTATCGTCTAATTGATCTGCAGAGGTGGCCCCAATTAGAGTGGAGGCAACAAAATCGTGTTGCTTACTCCAAGCAACTGCAAGAGTAGTTACGCTCAAGTTTATCTCTTCGGCAATTTTTATCAGCTCTGCCGTTGACGATAAAGTCTCAGGATTTACAAATCGTTTTATCATTTTTTTTTGTCTATCACCACTTTTCTTATACCTTGAGAATCTTGCCTCTTCTGGGGGATTGTCTGAATTGTATTTTCCTGTGAGAACTCCACCCGCCATAGGAGAAAACGGTAAAAGACTGACCTGCTCTTTTCGGCAAACTTCTGCAATTGCATCTTCAAATCTTCTATTTAAGATACTAAAATTATTCTGGATTGTCTCGTATCGTACAAAATTATTTTTATCCGATACCCAAAGGCTTTTCATAAGTCCTCTTGCTGTTTCGTTACTGCATCCCACATAACGCACCTTTCCTGCTTTTACAAGAGTAGTGAGAGCTTCCATAGTTTCATCGTAAGGGAAATCAGGATCCGTCCAATGAGTTTGATACAAATCTACATAGTCTGTTTTCAGTCTCTTCAAGCTCCCCTCAATTGCTATCATAATGCTTCTTCTATCTAATGCAGTTTTCCCTGATCTTACAGGTGGAGTAAACCATCCATAACCGGGGGCACAAACCTTAGTTGCAAGTAATATTGCATCTCTCGGTTTTTCAGAAAGCCATTTCCCTACAATTTCTTCAGTTCTATGAACATATTTTTCATCAGGTGGGACAGGGTAGATCTCGGCAGTATCGAAAAAGTCTATCCCTGCATCGAAGGCTTTATCCATAATTCTAAAACTTTCTTTTTCTTCAGTTTGAGATCCAAAAGTCATAGTTCCCATTCCGATTTCAGAAACCATGATTCCGGATTTTCCGAGTCTTCTTTTTCTCATATTGTTTCCTTCCTGAATAATTCTACTAAATGAGAGTGGATTTTCCCATTCGTGGCTATAATATTGGGAGTGTTTACGTTAAATACATTTCCGTCAAAAGTGGAGAGTTTTCCTCCTGCTTCTTCAATGAGGATGGACGCAGCAGCCATGTCCCAAGGCTTTAGTCCTTCTTCCCAAAATCCATCGAATCTTCCGCAAGCAACCCAGGATAAGTCTAAGGCAGCAGAGCCTGTGCGTCTAACGCCCCTTGACCTCATTAGTACAGATTTATAGTATTCCATCAAGAGTTCCAGTCGGTTTTCTTTTTGATAAGGAAATCCGGTGCACAAAAGGCTGTCAATCAATTCGGGGGTATTTGAAACACGAATAGGCTTGTTGTTCAGGAAAGAGCCTTCGTTGCGAGCTGCGTGGAAAGTTTCATTGAGAGAGGGGACGGATACAATTCCCATTTCGACTTGTTCGGTTGAGGTATTCTCTAACCCGATTGCTATCGCAAACAGAGGAAGTCCATGAGCAAAATTTGTAGTTCCGTCAACAGGATCTAAAATCCACTGGAAACTATTTTTCCCTTGGAGGTATCCACTTTCTTCTCCAAGAATAGAATCGTTTGGAAATATTTTTTGAATTTCAGAAATAAGCATTTTCTCGGAGCCAATATCTGCTTCTGTTACGAGATCAATTTTATCTTTTTTGTTTACTTCAAGAAGAGGTTTTTTTTGAATGTGCATCAGAAATTCTGAAACCTTTGGCAAAAAATTTAATAAATGGTTCATTCTTTCTCGGATTTCTGGTTTCATTTTTCGTATTCAGTTTTTAAATATTTTCAATATTCGCAATAATTCAAATTTTTGAAGATTATTTAAAAAATTTTCATTATTTTGAAAACTTTTACCACATTGAATTTTCTTTGATTAATTTCATACAGATTTTTCTGTTTTTTCTACAACTAAAAAACAAATATTGCTCGATTAGAGCCGTGATTTTTTTTTGAATATATTGAGATATTTAAAATATGATTATCCATTTGCATCCTAAAAATCCTGAAGCTCGAAAGCTAAGAGAAATTTCAGATAATCTGAAATCGGGGAAGGTGTATATTTTCCCGACGGGAACAGTGTATGCACTGATTACAGATTATTTATCGAGAACTGGAATTGATACGATCTATAAATTAAAATCTTTAGATAAGAAAAAACCTCTTTCACTACTTTGTCCTGATATTTCTACTGCAACAAATTTTATAGAAAGCCTTCCCAATGAAGCCTACAGACTTATGAAAAAAATTACCCCAGGACCCTACACTTTTATATTTAAGGCGAATAAAAACACACCAAGAATTAATCTCACAAACGATAAGACCAAACAAATCGGGATTAGAATTCCTGATAATATATATCTATTGGAGCTATTGAAAATACATAACCAATCTTTAATTTCTACTTCGGTTATTACCAACGATGAATATCTTACAGAGACAGACGACTTAGAGGAAATTTATGGAAACCAAGTAGAAGGAATTATTGAAGGCGGGATTACAGCCGTAGAGATGTCAACGGTCATTGACTTTTCTTCGGATGAGATGAATATTATCAGAGAAGGAAAAGGAATCGAAAAACTTATACAATAAGCTCGTCTTCACCGGAGCGAGCAACTACAATTTCCCCGGCTTCTTCTAATTTACGAATGATATTTACGATTTTTTGCTGAGCGTCTTCAACGTCTTTTAATCTAACAGGACCCATAAAGTCCATATCTTCTTTTAGTAAAGCTGCAGCTCTTTTAGACATGTTTTTAAAAATCTTATCTTGCACTTCGCTATCTACTGACTTAAGTGCCTTTGCAAGCTCTGTATTATCCACTTCTCGCATCACTTTTTGAATAGCCCTATCGTCTAATAGTACAATATCTTCGAATACGAACATACGTTTTTTGATTTCTTCTGCAAGTTCTGGATTTTCTTCTTCCAACGCTTCAATGATTGTTTTTTCTGTACCACGATCTACGTTATTGAGAATCTCAACTACTGCATCGATACCGCCGGCAGAGGTATAATCTTCAGAGGCAATAGCAGAGAGCTTTCTTTCTAATACTCTTTCTACCTCACGTAATACGTCAGGCGAAACCCTATCCATCTCAGCAATTCTTTTTGCTACTTCGGCTTGAATCGTATGGGGCAGGGAGGATAATATACTCGATGCCTTTGTAGGGTCTAAGTATGATAAAATAAGTGCGATTGTCTGTGGGTGCTCGGATTGGATAAAGTTCAAAAGCTGGGCCGGGTCAGTTCTTCTGATAAAGTCAAAGGGTCTAACTTGTAAAGAAGAAGTTAGTCGGTTGATAATATCTATTGCTTTTTGATTACCGAGGGCTTTTTCGAGAAGGGATCGGGCAAAGTCAATACCACCATTGGTGATAAATTCCTGCGCCATGATTAATTCGTTAAACTCTACTAATACTTTTTCCTTGTCTTCTGGCGTAATCTTGTCTAATCGTGCAATTTCAAAAGTAATTGTTTCGATCTCATCTTCTCTTAAGTGCTTGAAGATTTCTGTGGACACCTCGTTACCGACAGCAATTAGAAAAATGGCTGCCTTTTGTTTTCCGGTGAGTGATGATTTCTTACCTAACACGAATTTGCCTGTACTTATGTAATTTATCGGAAAATTAGCGTTTTTTCGGAAAAAAAATCGTGAGATTAAAATAAAAAGTATGTATAAAAATAATCTCTTCAAGGAAAATCAACGATATTCTCACAAGTCTTAACATGCAACTCCTCAATGAAATGCCTGTGGGTATAAAAAAAATGTCAAAAGATTTTATTCCGTATCAAAGAAATAGAGTATTTTATTAAAAACAAAATTATTTTTTCAGTAAGACTTTTAACAGTGTCCATTACCTCCACAACAGCTTTTTAACTTACTTTTTTTTGCAAAGACGGTGACGCTCAAAATTCGAGTGCCCGAATCTTTTAGAGTTTGAACTTCTTTTGGAGTAAGATACTGGTTCAATATATCGTCTGGAATCTGAATGACTTTTTCTTTTTTAATGGAGACATTTTCAAAGCCATTTTCATAGATAAAATTCAAATAATCTTTTTTTTGTACTGCACCCGAAATACAACCCGTATACATATCTGTGGTATCTTTTAAATTTTCAGGGAGCTGTCCAGAAAGAACAATATCAGAGATACAAAACTGCCCACCAGGCTTTAAAATACGATAAATTTCAGAGAAAGCTTTGTTTTTGTCGGGCACTAAATTTAGTACACAATTGCTAATCACAACGTCAGCTTTTTCGGATTCAATCGGAATTTTTTCGATTTCTCCCAATTTAAATTCAACATTTTTGAAACCTAGTTTTTGTGAGTTTGCGCGAGCTTTTTCTATCATAGCCAAAGTCATATCAACGCCGATAACTTGACCCTCTTCTTCTACAATCGTTCTTGCGATGAAGGCATCGTTGCCTGCTCCTGAGCCAAGGTCGATTACTATATCTCCTTTTTTTATATTTGCAAATTGAGTAGGAAGCCCGCAGCCCAAGCCAAGGTCCGCATCCGATTCATAACCCTTTAATTTGGAATAATCCTCACTAAAGATAGAGTAGTCAACTGTGGAGCATCCACCCGTTCCACAACACGAAAAAGCATTATGATCTTTCGATTGATTTGCGATTGTGGCATATTTTTCTTTCACCATTTCTTTGATAGATTCAGTTGTTTGCATTTCTTTCTCCTTTTTAACAACAATTTTGTTTTCGCTGATTTAAATTTTCAAAAAATCCGTGTAGTAATTTTTGAAGCTTTCCTATATTTTTCCAATTTATGCAATAGCAAGACTTTAAACCGTCGATCTCTCCGGTAATGAGTCCTATTTCTTTTAATTCTTTTAAATGTTGAGAAACCGTGGACTGAGCAAGAGGTAAGATTTCTACAATCTCTCCACATATACACTCTTTCTTTTTTGCGACGGTCAAAAGAATCTCAATTCTTGCGGGATGGGAAAGCACTTTGGCAAATTCTGCAAGGGATATTGATTTCTTTTTGAATTCATTTTTTTTATTTTGTGTCATTTTGTATATCGTAAATATACGATTAAAAAAATCAAATAAAAAATTTAATCGAGGACTGGGAAAACTCTTTCCATGTTAAAAAAAGAGATACGTGGAAGATATTTGGATGTTAAATATTGAAAAATTTCTCTTAGATTGAGATTTATATATTTTTTGCAATCATTAGATAAAAAATTATCGAAGGAGGAATCGTTGTGATTGTGCCAAAAACTGCCCATAGCTTTAAGTATTTTAGGAATTCGATAGACCTTGAACCTTCTCGCTCAAACGCTTCAAACAATTTTTCCTGAATATAGACCACAGGTAAAGATAGCACCCACATAAACGCCAAAAGAATCACCGAATAAAAAATCCATTCTTGATTTTTCCAATCTCCAAAAGCAGAAGATAGAATAAGACCGTTGATTACGAGTAAGTCCAAACCGAAAATTGTCAAACTGATGTCGGTTTTTCTCAACACTTTCAAAGAAAAATCGAGGATTTTTTCATCCTGAGAAAAAAAAGCATAAGATACCCAAACAGGACCAACAACCATATTTCCAAAAAACAAAACAACGCCCAATATATGCAAAACTTTATGCCAAGAATAGGAAAAGACAAAATGAATAGAGAAAACATGGAAATAGAAGCCTACCAAAAAAATCATCAGGACAAATCCATTCACTAAAGAAATTATACTTTCGCGTTTCATTTTTTATCTCATAATAAACTTATTGCAAAACTCACCAAGAAAAGAAAAAAAATTTCCAATTTATGAAAACTTACTGTTATTATATTTTCTGACGAAAAGATCGTATTGTTTTCTTCCTGTAAGCTCTAAAAAATTCATATTAATACAACTTCGGAATCTAAACGCAAAAAACTAAAAGCGACATAAAAACATCATTTCTTAAACAGAAGCATAAGATTAGATTCATTTTTTCCTCTCAAGATACCATACCCATAGCTAAAATTGAGAGGGGTGCTATTCTTTAAATATTTTTCTTTGAGTGTTGATTGAACTGGTTGATAAGGGATATTTGCGAGGAGGGTTGCTTTTTTATAATTTCCAAACAGTTGAATATTCCAATTGTCTTCTTTAAAAAATGTAAATGGTATGCCTGAATCATCTTGAATTATTGTTTGACTTTTTTGTAAAATTATATCTCTTAGTCCATCAAGGTTTACTCTTGGGAAAAGATACTCTGCTGATTTTATCATAACACCAAAATTATTTAATTTACTAAGAAATTTTCCTTCGGTTGTAGCTGCGGAGTGAGAATCTTTGTTTAGCATTATACTTAGATAGATGAGTTCTTTACTCGAGTTAGTCTTAGGATCATAAAATTGAATTCGAACACCTTCAGGATTTTTACTGAGGTTTTCAGATTTAGGAGCGATGCTTCCTTCGTTGTTGATAATTACATCTGTAATATCTTCTATTTCTAAGCCAACTTTTGTAATAAAAATAATTAATGCGGGAAGAGTTCCTGAAAAATGTGGGTTACGAAATTCTTCTCTCATAATTTTTCTGCGAAAGTAATTTCTTTCTGAAATTTCTGAAATAAGAGTTTTTATGGAATGAAGAGATTTTCTAATTTGCTCGGGGCTTAGATCTAGCGGATTGGTGACTTTTCCTGATTTTTCTAGGGCTATCATTATATATTTTTTTGCATTTGGATAAAACCCGTATAGATTTACAAAATCAGCTCCACTGAAAGGATAAAACGATTCTTGGATTTTGTAAGATTTGTCTTTAAGGTTTATTGATTCCCAATTTCGGATCGGACCATAGCTTTCTTTTTCAATTGTATCCCAAATTTTTTTCATATCCATTGAATATTTTTTGAAATAAGCCGTTTGTGAAATAGAATAGTAAGGACTATTTGACTCTACAGATTCACCTGATAAGAATTGGCTTAGAAAACCCAGATAGATAGTTTTTTCATTTGGAGTTTTTCTTTGGGTAGATGTGCAGGCGGATAGAAAAAAAATAAGAATAATAAATGGCGTACCTGCAAAAAGTCGTTTTTTGAAAAAGCAATTGTTCAAAAAGCCAATAAAAGTGCCATTTTCTAGCGTTGTAAAAAGCCCTGAAAGGGGTTTTTGCAGTAGCGTCATAAATCTCATAAAGTAGTAAGCTAATTAGCATGATTTTTTTTGCATAGTCATTCAAACAATAATTATTATTTTTTTGATAAGATGATGAGAGAAATTTTTTTAGTTGGATAATTGTAATTTCCTTATACAAGAATCCTGCATTATGTCTAAAAAGCTAAACTATTTCGATTACTGAAAATGCGGTCTTTTCGTTTTCATTCAAATTTTCAGACCAGTCTTGAAGCTCTTCTGCGAATTCACTTGCAAATTCTTTCACCTCTAATTTGTAATTTTTTTGTAAGAATAATTTTATTCTATCTTCGCTGTAAGATTTTTTTTCATTGTTCAGTAAAGATGTAATATTTTTAGAATAGATGATTATTTTATCTCCATAGCCAAATTGAACTCCAGTGAAATCCAAAGATAGGCGAGGTAAGGACTTGAGCATAGGTTTTGGAATACGGTAGTCAAGAATCGTTTTGGTTTTTCTTTGAAAAATCAGAATATGAAATTCCTGAAAAATATTTTTTGGAATAAGCAAATTCTTATTCAGATATTGATGGATATTTTCTGAAAATATTCCGTGCCAAGATATTTCTATTGTTGGAGCTTCTTCTGAATTTTCATTGTCTAATTTTACGTAGGATCCGTCTTTTCTTCTATCTTGATTTCTTCGTTCTCTCTTCTCTCTTCTCTCTTCCACAATATTTAAAACTGAATCCGACCAGTTAGCAATTACATTAGAATTTTTTTTGTCAGTTTCTGTATTTTGAGTTTCGGAAATATTTTTCGTTTTGGAAGTATGTGTATTTTGATACAAATGAAAAAAAGCAGTAAATAGAAAAACCCATACAATAAATATTAGAATAGAGTATTGAATGAAATAATTAACGGCGACTCCTGTTTCTGCAAATACAACTGGCAGTATAACTAAAACAATACCTAGTACTCCTGCAATGAGAATTTTTCTTGTAAGAGATCTTCTACCCGATTCAAGAAAAAGTAGATAAATAGAAAAGCATAAATAAAAAATAATAGTAAATAGAGTAGTAAAGAAAATAATTTTCATTGTATTAATCCCTATTTATTTTATATGATTTAGACGAAAAATAATTTCAAGACCTTTTAGTGTGAGTAGAGGCTCGATTTCATCGAATATTCCTTTTCTTTCATTGTGTATCGTGGATACGAGTCCACCGGTTCCGATTACTTTGTAGCTTGAGCTGTATTCTTTTTTGATTTCTCCGATTATACATTCTAACAGTCCTACCCATCCATAAAAAAAGCCGGCCTGCATAGCCTCCAGAGTTGAGTCGCCAAGGATTTTCTCAGGAGGATGAAATACGATAGGCGGAAGCTGTGCGGTATTTTTTGTGAGAGCTTCCATAGAAATTTTAAGTCCAGGAGCAATTACTCCTCCAAGGTATTCTTTTTTTTCGGATACTACGCAAAAAGTAGTTGCAGTTCCTAAATCAACGATTATGGAATTTCCAGGATATAATTCGGTAACTGCTGCAGCATTTACAAGACGGTCTGCTCCGATTTCAAAAGGTCTGGGGTAGTGAATAGAAAATGGGAGCTTCATTTGGTGGCTTACGATGATGGGTTTTACTTTAAACCAATCCTCAAGCATTCTTTCAACTATCGGATTGAATGAAGGCACTACACTGGAGAATATGGCGCTTCCAATATTTTCCGATACTATTTTATCTTCTCTTAAAAAACCGCTCAAGAACACTCCGAGTTCGTCAGAGGTTCTATCGAGTTTTGTAACAGTTCTTCTGTGAAAGTAAGGAGATTTTTCTCCGGGGGAAAAAACGCCAATTACTGTATTTGTATTTCCTACGTCTATCGCTAAAAGTAAATTTCTATTCATTTCCAATCACCTCAAACCCTGGGCCTGTATCCAATAATTCAAACTTTTCACCGGTTTTTGTTTCCACAATCAGAAATCCGTCAGTAGTAAAGCCAATGGATTTTCCAAGAATTTGTCTTTCACCGATATAGGCTTTAATTATTTTTTCTTTTAGATAAGAATTTGAATAAACGAACTCAAGCTCTTTTTCAATCCTTTCTTTTTCCAAGGCAATTAAGGCAGCTTGGTTTACAGATGACACTAAATTTTCTGTTAAGTTTTTCATAAGGGTAGTTTTTGGTTTTGAATCTAATAAAAATCCAATATTTTGAGAATCCGGAAAAATTTCAGTTCCAAAAATATTTATTCCTATTCCTACAATCACAATGAGGCTATTTCCTTTTTGTTCGCACTCGATCAGAATACCTGCTATTTTTTTATCTTTTTTATAAATATCATTGGGCCACTTTATTTTTAATTCATTGGATAGCGTAGGGAATATTTTTGTTAAGACTTTAAAAATTTCGCTTCCAACAAAAAGAGACAAAACAGAAGCAGGGAATCTTGTATCTGTAAATTCTATTTTTCCTGAAAAGAAAATTTTATCTTCACCGTAAGAATTCCAGACTTTTTCTTTTCTGCCTCTTCCATTGATTTGTTCTTTTGAGGACACCCAAACTCCGGGTTGGAATTCTTCTTTTTTTAAGTACGTGTTTGTTGAATCTACACTTTCTAAATAGATTCCTTTATCAATATATAATAAGGTGATTGGCAATTTATTTTTCTCTTATGATTTCAATAATATCTTTTAATCCGGTAGAATTTTTAACAGATAGAAAAACTATTTTCAAGTTGGGATAAATTTTTTGGAATTCATTGGATTTCTTTTTTAGAGTGTGAATTTCTTTTTGATTCAATTTATCAAACTTTGTCCTTATTAATACTGGTTGTATATTTTTTTTGAATGCAGTTTGGATTATATTTTCTTCTTCTAAAGGAAGTTCTCGTGCAGAATCACAAAGCAGAAAAATAGTTTTTAGCATTTTTGAGTGGTTCAAGTAAGAATTTACTCTTTCAATCATAGAGTCTCTAAGTTGGTGCGAGCCTTTTGCGAATCCAAAACCCGGCAAATCTACAAAAAAAAAGTGATCCTCGGCAAGAAAAAGATTAATTTCTTTTGTCTTCCCCGGTGTAGAAGAAACTTTTACTAATTTCTTTCTGCCGCATAACGCATTAATCAGACTCGATTTTCCAGAATTGGATCGTCCACAAAATGCAAATTGTGGGATAGACTCAATTTGTGGAATTTTTTTTGTATCTACATAAGCGGAATGAAAAATTACATTTTGAAATTGAAACTTTGAATTTATCACTTGAGGTCTCCTATGCAACTTCGAATAGAAGGTTCGTACATTTCAAAAAGAATTTTTATTGGTATTGCATCTTGAAAAAGAATAGGAATATTTTTTCTTACAAGAACAGGAATGTTCGTTTCTCGAAATATTTCTGAAACAGATTTGTGCATTTTATTTTGAAGAATTTTTAATCCATTTTGATACACACCTAAGGTAAAACCTTCTTCCAATTCCAGTTCTTTTTCATTCCATAAAATAAAACTTTTTCCGGCTTTAAGAATAATTTTTGGTCTTTTTAAAAGCGAAGAGTTTTTTGGGATAATGATGAGGTTTCCATTTTCTTTTTTGTGGAAGTAGGCTTCTTTATTTTCTAATAGAATTGGTTTTTTATCTTTGATTTTTGTTGCGAGACTTTGGAAAAAGTTTTTATTTAACGGGTGAAGTGGAAAAACTTTCAAGTGAATGTCTAAGATTTCTTTCAAATTTGAGAGGTTGGCTTCCAAAATCAAATTTGAATCTATGCTAATCTTAGAAATAGAATTGCATTTGAAATCAGGATCGTTATGAGCAACAGCAAATTCTTCGGTGTGAAAATTCTCGTAGAGTTTTTTCGGATTCAATCCTTCATTCAATAGAAATGGAATCATATTTTTTCGGATTCTGTTTCTGAGGAATTTTTCGTCTTCGTTTGATTCGTCCGTGAAAATATTCCAATTGGAAATTTGGCTGGCTTTCTCTATTTCCTCATAAGAAAATTTTAATAGTGGTCTAAAAATATTATTGTTATAAATCGGAAGAGTTTGAAATCCTTTATGTCCTGTCCCTCGAATCATATTAATAAAAATCGTCTCAAGATAATCTATCTCGTGGTGACCTGTTGCGATATATGCGTTATGCTTGATTGCAAGTTTTTTTAATTCGTGGTAACGAATCACTCTTCCTGTTTCTTCTAAGCTCATTTTTAGTCGTTTGGAAAGATAAGGAATGTTTTTTTTTTACAATATATCATTAAAGGAAATCTTTCGATTAAATAATATTTAAGATGACCTTCCTCTTCTTGGTTATTTCTGATTTGATGGTTTAAGTGAAAAATTATCGGCTCAGGGATTCTTTTTTTTTCAAATAAATAATAATAAAAATTTAATAGAAAACTAGAGTCCTTCCCACCGGAATATGCGAGGACTGCTTTTTGGTTCTGCATTAAGTTGTGGTAAGAAGATAGGTTGATAAACCCGGCTTCAAAAATTTTTATAGTTCTTTCTAAAAAAAAATTTTTCATTGTTTGCGTTTTAAAGTGAGAAGTGTAATGTCGTCGTTCTGTTCTGCACCACTCGTAAATACTTTTATATCCTTGTAGATATTCGCAAGCATTTCTTGAGGGTCCAAAGATACATTCCTTAAAAATGATTGAATCAGATTAGCTTCTTCAAATTGAAGTCCTTCTGTGTTGGTTGCTTCGGTAACTCCATCAGTGAAAGTGAGCATAACGTCCCCTTCATTCATTTCGATAACTCCAGTATTGAAAAACTTGGAAATATCCGGTTGAATTCCGAGTATAATCCCATTTGTAGGGATGGACTCAATCTTTTTTGATTTTTCTCTGTAAACCAAAATATCTCCGTGTCCTGCTCCACTGAAATGAAAGGTGTCTGACTGACTGTCCCATCTGATAACTGTAATCGACATAAATCGTGGGATTGCAGAATTTTTATAATTGTGGTAGATATATGTGTTTACATCGGAGGCTATGTCCCAGGTAGAAAACTTTTTTCTTACCAATGAATGAATAATTGTTCTGACAGTTGCCATTACAAGGCCTGCCGGAATTCCTTTCCCGGAAACATCACCTATGCACAAAAGAGTGTCGTTGTCATTTGGAGAAACTATTATATCAAAGTAGTCTCCTCCTATTCCCCGTGCAGGGATCATTAGCCCTCCAAACTCGTAGCGAGGATGAACCGGCATTGATTTTGGGAGAAGGGCAAATTGGATTTCTCTTGCGATCTCAATTTCTTTTTCAACCCTTTCTTGCCTTGTCATTTTTTGGTAAAGCATAGCATTTTCGATTGTGATTTGGGCTTGGGCAGAATAGGCGGTAAGAACTTCTACATCGTCTCTATTGAATCTTTTTTTTGAAGACCTGCCAATTGCAAAAACATATTCATTTCCATCACCTCGAAACAGGGGCAGGATCAAGATTTCCATTCCGGAAAATCCTAATTTTGTCAATACTTTGAATTTATCCGGTTCAAGAATATTCGGTTCTCTGAATTCTAAAATTTCATCGTACCCTTCCTTGTCCTCTATTTCTGATTTTTCGACTGTCAGATCAATGGTATCTTTGGTTCTAAGTAATTTATAAACGTTAGTAGATAGAGTGAGTTTATCGAACTCGATTAAAGCGTTTACGCTTGTGTCCGCAAAGCCGGAAATTGTGAGAAGAATCATTTTTATCATTTCGTTACGATTATCAAAATACAACCTACTTAAAGTTAGAGCAGCTGTGTGTAAGTTCTGAAAATTTCTAGATTGCTTTTTTGTTTTTTCGTAAAGAAGGGTATTTCTAAGCGAGGTAGCAAATTGTCCGGCGATTAGCTCGATTACTTTTTTATCTCTTTCTACTTCGCTATCTTCGTAATCCATGTAGTCAATCATAATGACTCCAAGTGGAGTGTGTTTATAAATGATTGGAATTAGAAGTTGTGCATGGATTTGTGTTTTTTTTTGATAGAATCGTAGAAGTTTATTTTTTGTATTGAGCAAATCGTAGAAGATAACTTTATTTCCCATGAGGCTTTCTACAACTTCTCCACCAATTTTGAGATTGTATTTTATTTCAAAGGAGTCTAAAAAAGGAAAATTTTCTCGGCTCCTGTGGAGATATTTTGCCATTTTTAAAACTCCGGTATCTTCGTCTAAAAATAGTATCCCAAGGTTTTCTTTATTCAGCTTTGTACTGATAGCCGATGTAACTTTCGTAAGAAGGTCATCCAAATCGAGGGCAGAATTGAAAAGAGTAATAAATTCAAAGATTAAATCCGAGCTACCTGTGTATTGATCGAGTCTTGCAAATCTGGGAGATTGGCGTTTTTCTAAAATCCATTCTTTCCCGCAGGTTTCGCAATTGAATCTTCCCCGAATTGTTTGTCCGTGGGGAACTTTTTTTCCTCCACAAAGTGAACATTCCATTTTAGTTCCCTTAAATGAGATAAAAGCAATAAATTTTAGTATAAATTTTCGAAAGATTGAAAAATGAATTTTCTTCTTGAAAATAAGTCAAAATAATTTTTCAGTAAGCTCAAATGAAAACTATTAACGATTTTTGCAAGCATATTCTTTTTTCCGAAAAATTAGAAGAAAAATTAATTTCACCTCCTCTTTGATATTTGACGAAATAGACAAGTATTCAATTACCTGAAAAGCCGGCACGATCTAAAAAAAAATATCCTTTTCCGAAGTGAAAACAAAAATTCCACGTTTGGAGCATTTGAATAGTGTCGAAAATAGAGCGATTTCTTTTCATCATTTTGCTAACCACGAGCTTATGGCGATAGAGCTTTTTGCTTTGGCATTATTAAAATTTCAAGACGCTCCAAAAAAGGTGCGAAAGAGTTTGTTTAGAAGTCTCAAAGACGAGCAATTGCACTTTACATTGTACTTAAACAGAATGAGAGAAATGGGAATGGATTTTGGAGATAGGCCACTGAATTCTGTTTTTTGGAAGCAAGCTCCCAAAATTGATTCTGTAGAAAAATTTGCAGCGATAGTTGCGATTAGTTTTGAAGGAGCTAATTTAGATTTTGCAATACTTTATAAAAATATTTTTTTGCATTTTGATGATAGGCTTTGTGCAGATATTATGGAAAAGATTTATAGAGACGAGGTGAGCCATGTAAAAAGAGGGTTGTACATTCTTAGGAATTCAGAAAAATTTTCCGAAAACGATTGGGATACTTATACCTCACTTTTGGATGAAAAATTTACTCCCCGAAGAGCAAAAGGCTATTGCTATTTTCCGGATTCAAGAAGACAAGTCGGATTGGATGAGATTTTTATTGAGAACCTTGGAAAGTATTCAGATGAATTTTCAAAAAGAAAACCCCAAGCACTCGCTACGGGAATATTGAATGAGAAAAATCTTCAGACTCAATTCGTACTTTGAAGAAGAACTGAAATTTTATCCTGAACCAGTTGTATTGAATAAGAATACAATACAAAGAAATTCTTTATTAGAGAAGCTCTTTTTTTTGGTAGCAGATAAAAATGATTTTGTTCTAACCACAAATTGCCTGAACCCGAAAATGTTTGAGTATTGGAATGAGAAGGGTATTGAGTTTGCAGAGGAGTTTTGCCGAAAATTTTCGGATGAAAAGTTAGAATTCATCGAATGGGGCAAGACTTCTGATTTTGTAAATTCTGAAATTTTGTACAATCCGATAAAAATTGGCGACTCGAAACAAATCAATTCTAAAATCTTTCAAGGAAATATTAAGATTCGTTTAGAGATTTCTCCTCTTGAAATATTCATCGTGAAAGATTTTCAAAGTATTCAAAAAATTTTAGCTGATAGAAGTGCGACTTATATTTTAAAACCAGAGTTTAATTTTTCAGGAAAAGACACAAAAATCCTAAGAAATAAAAATGATGTAAAGTCTTTGGAAAAAATATTTTCAAACAGTGATGAGAAAAAATACGTTTTAGAAGAGTTGGCAGAAAATAGAATCCGAGATTTTAGCGGTATATTTTCTTGCAGTCATGGAATGGTTAAAAATCTTGCGATAACGGAAATGATCATTTCAAAAACAAGGGCTTACATTGGTTCAATAATTGAATTAGAGAAAGAATATTCTTTTTTTAATGCGTTGTGCGAAACTGTTCAAGATTTTGTAAATACCCTTCCTGTAAAATACGAAGGCTCTTTATCTGCCGATGGGTTTGAATTTATCAGAGACGGTGAAAGAGATTTTCAGTTGGTGAGTGAAATCAATTTCAGGTATTCAATGGGGAGAGTCTTATACGATCTTATTCAAAAATATCCGTCGGGATATAAAGTTTTTGGTCTTCATTTTTTTCGTATAGTGGACAAAAGTATCTCAGAAAAAGTTTTGCTTTCTTTGTTTTCAAAATTGGAGAAAGATTTTCAATCTTTTATTCTTGCGGTTACCCCATTTCAAAATATAGATGGGAACATCGCAAATTTACTTGGTTTACACATTGCCTCAAATTCAAGAAAGGATTTGGATTTGATTTTAGAAAGTTTAAAGAAATATTTCAAAGAATGTTGAGAATTTCTTGGTTTAGTTTTTCTGAATTCAGAAATTTCATTTTCCGTAAATAATTTTTGCAAATTTAAGCGTATTCTCTCTATTGATTCTGCATCCATAGTCTGTTCATTTATATTTTGAACAAAAAATATATCTTTGACAGTGCCTTCTTTGGATGTTTCCGCGGTCGCTTCAATTATGTTCCAATCTTGCGAAAATAAAATCGAGGATATCCTATAAATGGCATACCTGCAAAAAGTCGTTTTTTGAAAAAGCAATTGTTCAAAAAGCCAATAAAAGCGCCATTTTCTAGCGTTGTAAAAAGCCCTGAAAGGGGTTTTTGCAGTAGCGTCATAAATGGCATACCTGCAAAAAGTCGTTTTTTGAAAAAGCAATTGTTCAAAAAGCCAATAAAAGCGCCATTTTCTAACATGTTGTAAAAGCCCTGAAAGGGTTTTTGCAGTAGCGTCATAAATGGCATACCTGCAAAAAGTCGTTTTTTGAAAAAGCAATTGTTCAAAAAGCCAATAAAAGCGCCATTTTCTAGCGTTGTAAAAAGCCCTGAAAGGGGTTTTTGCAGTAGCGTCATAAATAATCCCTATAGCATTGAATGGAATTATAAAAGTTAGTAAATACCCCAAACCTTTTGGAGTAGAATGAATTACAATTTCTCTATTTTTGATATTATTATTTAAAGGAGTATTCATATCTTTATATCCATGCTAAACTTTTAATAAGAATTGCAAATATAAAATGTATTGCAATTATTGTACCAATATTTATTCTTTCTGAAAAGTCTAATTAAAAGAATTTTAATGAATAGAATAGAATATGTACTACATCCTTGGCACGGTCTTTCTTTCGGGAAAGGCTCGCCCGATATACTTGATGTGTTTATAGAGATTACTCCCGCGGATACTGTGAAGTACGAGATAGATAAGGCTTCGGGTTATATTCGTCTTGACAGACCTCAAAAGTATTCCAATAGAACTCCCTGTCTTTATGGTTTTATACCTCAGACTTATTGTGGAGATAAAATTGCAAATCTTTGTATGTCGAGAACCGGGAAAAAAGGTATTCGGGGAGACGGGGATCCCCTTGATATTTGCGTTTTGACTTCTTCACCTATTACTCAAGGGAATATAATTCTATCCGTGATTCCTATTGGTGGATTTAGGATGATTGATAAAAAAGAAGCAGACGATAAGATTATCGCTGTTTTAAAAGACGATGATATTTTTGGGAGTATGAAAAATATTTCTGATTGTCCTAAGGCTTTGGTAGATAAATTAAAGCACTATTTTTTAACTTATAAATTGAGCCCTGAAGACGAAAAAAAAGAGCCTATAGTCGAGATAGCAGAAATTTATGAACAAAGAGAAGCAAAAGAAGTTATAGTAACCTCTATGGATGACTATACTGAAAAATTTGTCAAGAATCGGTAGAAGTTTTGTTAGTGAATTTGATTTTAAAAAATAAGTTAAAACTAATCCAAATATTTTTTTGTTTCGGAATTTTCTTTTTGATTTCAGTTTCAGAAATCTATTCTACAAAATCTGAAGATTCTGAAGATTTAGAAACGGAATCAGAAAATCTTAACCTTCCCGATATTGAGTCTTACATTTCTAAATGGAATTTGGAAGAGTTGGAAGAGTATTCTGTATCCAACAATCCTTTGTATCTTGCCGAAAAACAAAATATCAATTCTGCAAGAGGTGACTTGATCACTGCAAGTTTGTATAGAAATCCTATGTTGACTTTTCAAGAGCAGTTTATAAGTACGGGGAATTCTAACTCGCCGAATATTTTTGGCTACACCCAAACAGGTGGACCTAATGAAACTACGTTTGGTTTTTTACAGGATTTGGATATAAACGGAATCACTTCTCAAAGAACAAAAGTTTCAAGGCAGAATTTTCAAAGTCAAATTGCACAGTTTTCAGATTTTGATAGATTGTTTCGTTTGAGGTTAAGGCAAAACTATTGGTCGTATTTGTATGTCACCGAGCTTGTAAACTTTCAGAAAGAGTTTTACGAAAACTATAACGATCTTTTGGAGTTGAATAAATTTCGTTCCGAGAAAGGAGATATTTCTCCTTTAGAATACGACAGGCTTGTTTTAGAAAGAGTAAGAATCGAAAAGGATTACAGAGATGCAGAAATTTTACGAGCACAAATAGCCAAGACTCTTAGAGTTTTAATCGGAACTTATCCTACAGGAAAAGTACTAAAGTTGAAAGGGAGTCTGTCTTTTTACTCTACCAATGAATTGGGCTTGAACATGAATGATTACAACATAGAAGACAGACCTGATCTTGTTGCACTAAAATCGAAACTAATTCAAAATAATTTAAACATAGAGTTGAAAAAAAGAGAAAGTAAGTCGTACTTAAATATTGGTGGAGAGGTGAGGCAGAAGGGGCCTGAGAGTTTCCTTGGAGTATTTGCGACTATACCGCTTAGAATTTTCGACAGAGGACAAGGAGAGATTTTAAAAGCTGAAGAGTTGTATAAAAAAACTTCTCTTGAGGTAGAGGCAAAGAGGCGAGAAATTGTAGCTGAGGTCAGAGCGGCAAAAAGAGAATTAAGATCAAGGGAAGAGCTTTTACTTCAATATAGAAAGATTCATTTAATCGAAAAAAATAAAGACATACAAGAAAAGTCCAGACTTGCATATATACGAGGTGCATCGAATTTAGTAACATTTTTAGAAGCAGAAAGAAATTTCCTAAATGTTTTAAAAAATAATTTTGAGCTAATTTATTTGTATTATCTTTCTATCGAGAAATTTAGAGCTTCTATCGGTAAATTAGGAAATCATCTATTAGGTTACGAGGGAAAAAATTGAATCTAAAAAAAATTTTTCACTGGAAGGGTATTTTAATTTTTTTTCTATCTGTTGGAGCAATGTATTTTCTTTATGCTAAATTTAAAGGGAAAAAAAAATTAGACTTATCTCTAAATACTGAGTCCTCTCAAAAAATAATTTTGCCTCAAGATGTATTAAAAAAATTCCCACTGAGTTATGTTAGAATTAAAGAAAGAGGAATCTATGAAGAAATTATTCTTCCGGGGGTAGTCTCTTATGACTTAGAGAATATGGCAAAGGTAGGGTCAAGGGTTTCAGGTAGGGTTGACGAGGTTTATGTAAAAGAAGGTGACTATGTTACTAAGGGTAGCTCTCTTGCAAGTATTTCATCGGTGGAGCTTAGTCGTGTAGAAGCCAATTTTCTAAAAGCTAAAGCAAGGTTAGATGCAGTTAAGCTACAGGCAGAAAGAGCCAAAGAATTATTCGAGAAGAAAATTATTTCTGCAAAAGAATATGAGCTTGCTATGATGGAATACAAAACAGTCAAAACTGAATTGGACACCAATCAATTGGCTTTAGAAACTTTTGGTCTGTCTAAAAAAGAAATTCAAGAACTTGAAGCCGGAAAATTTTTCTCTAGGAATCTGATGCTAAGAAGCCCTATTAAAGGAACTGTAACAGATAGGAAAGCGATTTTGGGTCAGTCTGTTTCTATTAAAGAAAATTTATTCACAGTAGCAAATCTAACCAAACTCTGGATACTTTTAGATGTTTATGAAAAGGATTTGCATTCAGTAAGAATAGGTGCAGAGGCATTTGTACATGCGCTCGGGAATAGAGACGAAGAGTTTAAAGCAAGAGTTGCTTATGTTGGAGATGTTATAGATTCTGCAAAGAAGACCGCTGAAATTCGGCTCGAGGTCAGTAACAAAGAAAATCGTTTGAGACCCGGTCAATCTGTAAGTGCAAAAGTGCAAGGGCTAATTTCAGAAAGTAAGTCGAGGAAGATTTTAGTCGTTCCCGCATCTGCTCTTCATAAAATAGAAAATAAACCAATACTATTTATTGCTAATATGGATGGCTCTTTTGAAGCAAGGGAAGTCGTGGCGGGTGACTTCATTGACGGAGATGTAGAGATTAAATCCGGAGTATCAGTGGATGCAAATATTGTAAACGAAGGCTCATTTCTTTTAAAAAGTGAATACCTGAAATAATGATAGAAAAAATTATAGAATTTTCCATCCAAAAAAGAGTGATGGTGTTAATTATAACCGGGGTTGTTTCTGCCATTGGATTGTATTACACTACTCAACTTTCTGTAGACGCAGTCCCCGATGTAACTAACATACAAGTCTCTGCGGTCACACAGTCTCCGGGCTTGAGCCCGACTGAGGTAGAGCAATTTATTACCTATCCTATTGAGATTGCACTCATGGGAATTCCAGATATTACAGAAATTCGATCTATTTCGAGGACAGGGGTGAGTAGCGTAACGGTAATTTTTAAAGACCACGTAAATATATGGTTTGCAAGACAACTCGTTGCAGAGAGGATTAAGATTGCTGAAACAGAAATTCCGGATGGATACGGTAAGCCGGTTTTGTCTCCTGTAGCAACAGGGCTTGGAGATATTTATGAATTTATTTTGACCTCGGACAGGCATAGCCCTATGGATTTGAGGACGTATATGGATTGGGAACTTGCAAAAAAAATCCGTTCTCTTCCGGGCGTAATAGACATCAATACTATTGGAGGAGAGGCGAAACAGTATCAGGTGATCATAGACCCCAGAAGACTTGCCTCTCACAATCTCACTCTATCAAAGATATTAAACCGCTTAAAAGAATCCAATGCAAATGTTGGAGGCGGGTACATTATGAAAGATAACGAGCAGATGGTAATTCGAGGAGAGGGGCAATTTAAAAATGAAGACGAGTTAAGTAAGACTGCATTGAAAACAGAAAAGGACGGAATTCCACTTTTACTCGGTCAGGTCGCTCAGATCAAAGTAGGTCCGGCGATTCGGTTTGGGGTGATTACCAAGGCAGGGAAGGGAGAGGTGGTAGGCGGGACGGTGATGATGCTAATTGGTGAAAATTCCAGAGATGTAGTGAAGACTGTGAAGAAAACTATTGAAGAACTAAAAGAAAAACTTCCGGAAGGAATGAAGATAGAGCCTTTTTATGATAGGTCTGAATTTATCAATAGGGCATTGAAAACTGTTTTTATAAACCTCGGTGAAGGTGCGTTACTCGTATTCATAGCACTAATAATTACACTCGGCTCTATTAAAGGAAGTGCGCTTGTTGCGGCGGCGATTCCAATTTCCATGCTGGTTACTGTAATCTTTATGAAGCAGCTCGATGTAGTTGGAAATTTAATGAGTCTTGGTGCGATTGATTTCGGACTTTTAGTAGATGGCCCAATTGTATTGCTAGAATCTGTATTAGCAGGGTTTTATACAAAGAAAGCACTGTATGAAAGATTAAACGAGGAAGAAAAAAAAGAACTGAGTCAAGATATAATTTTATCTGGTTGTATCAGAGTGGCTCGTGCAGCTACATTTTCTGTTGCAATCATCATGTTGGTTTATTTACCTTTAATGGCACTGCAAGGGGTAGAGGGTAGAATGTTTCGTCCGATGGCGATCACGGTTGCACTTGCCTTGGCATCTGCACTATTGTTTTCTCTTACTACTTTCCCTGCAGCACTTTCGTTTTTATTTCAAAAGCCTGTGTTTCACCAAAGTGTATATTGGGACAGGCTGAGCGAGAAGTATAAAATTTTTCTGAAATGGGGAATGAAAAATAAAAAGTTCGTGATCCAGTTTTATATTTTATTTATTTCTTTTTCATTTGCTATCGGATATGGGATAGGAGCAGAATTTTTACCTAGAATTGATGAAGGTGAAATTGCAATAGACGTTAGGCGACTTCCTTCTACTTCATTAAACTATTCAAGAGATTTGAACATGGAAATAGAAAAGGTGATTTCTTCTTTTCCTGAAGTTTTAGGTGTTGTTTCTCGAATTGGTAGGGGAGAGTCGGCAGCAGAGCCGGTCGGTACGGATGAAGGCGAAATCATGGTAAAGTTAAAAAATAGAAGTGAGTGGAAAAACGCAAATGATAGGGAAGAGTTGATGTCTATTATGAAAGAAAAAATTCTTTCCGAAGTTCCTTCCAGTTATATAAGCATGTCTCAACCTATTGAAAATAGAGTGAATGCTTTGATTGCAGGCTCTAAGGCTGATCTTGTAATTAAAATTTATGGAGATGATTTACAAACACTAAAAAATTTAGGTGAGAGTTATGCAACAATATTGAAGGATATTTCTGGTACGGGAGACCTTCGAGTGCAGAGAGTTTTGGGTTTGCCAATTCTTGAAATTAGAGCGAACAGAGAAAAAATGGCACGCTATGGAGTTGTAGCTTCAGAAATATTAAATACAGTGGAGACCCTAAGAGTAGGAAGAGGTGCAGGGAAGGTTTTTGAAGGACTCAAGAGATTTGATTTGGTTGTAAGACTTGATATAGATGTTTCTAATTTGGATTCAGTAGAAAATATTCCTGTCATGACATCGAGTGGTGCTACCGTTCCTCTTGGGTTAGTTGCAGATATTGAAAAAGTAGAGGGGCCTGCAGCGATTTCCAGAGAGGGTTTAAAGAGAAGAATTTTTGTAGAAGTGAATATCAGAGGCAGAGATCTAATCAGTTACATTAGTGAAGCTGAGTCCAAGACAAAATCCATATCGGATTCTTTGCCTAAGGGTTATGAAGTGGATTGGGGAGGACAATTTGAAAATTTTAAAAGAGCAAAAAATCGACTTCTGATGGTAGTACCTATTGCTCTTGCGATTATTTTCGGGATGCTAATTGCAATGTTTGGAAGTATATATTATGCGATTGGAGTTTTTCTCGTAGTCCCCCTCGCTTTGTCGGGAGGAATTTTGAGTCTTGTAGTAAGAGGTCTTCCTTTTAGTATTCCCGCCGGTGTCGGGTTTATTGCAGTGAGTGGAATTTCTGTTTTAAACGGAGTTGTGTATGCTTCTAATATAAAAGATTTTTTAATGAAAAATTTACCGATAGAAGAAGCGATTGAAAGAGCCGGAGAAGTTTCACTTAGGTCAATTGCTACTACTTCTATCATTGCTGCAATCGGATTTATCCCAATGGCGATTTCGACTAACGCAGGTGCAGAAGTCCAAAAACCTCTCGCAACTGTAGTAATCGGTGGGGTGTTGATTTCTGTCGCCATTCTCTCTCTTATGCTTCCTATTGCAATGTACTATTTACTCAGGATGACACGAACTTCTAATTCAAATGAAAAGTTTATAAAGGTGAATAACTCTATTGATATGGAAGAGTCTGATAATCTTAAGGTAGAACCAATCCTTAAAAAAACGAAATCAAAGAAAAAAATAGACAAATAAAAAATTTTTTTGAAGTGGTTGAAATTTCCAAATTTTTTTTTGTAAAAATGTCATTGATAATTTTCTAAGGCTTCATTAATCTTTTTCATCGCAGTGCTTGCTTTTTTTAGTTGTAAAAAGCCCTGAAAGGGGTTTTTGCAGTAGCGTCATAAATGTCGCGTAAGTATTTTGCATTGAAGTGAATACGATTCTATGAAACTAGAAAAACGCAGTTAAGTATTTAGCGTGATGGGGGGACATGCACTAATTATATTAATTTCTGTAATAACCAAAATTATGTAAAGCAAAATTTTATCCTTCTTTTAAAATTGAATTCAGGTTTGCATTTTAACACTTTCAATAAAATTCACTGCTAATACCATAGAAAAAAATGAGGAGTTTCATGTTTGAAGAGGCTTTTAAGAAAATAGACGATATTTTACACAAAAACGAAGCCCTCTTTATTACAAGAGGCTGCTCTCAGATTTAAAAAAAATAAATCCAATGAAAAAGCATGAATTAGAATTTGATCCAATAAAAGAAATAGCAAGGTCTTGTGGGTTTGAGCTTGTCGGAATAACAAAGGCAGAAATCCCCGAAGTCGATAAAAGAAATATTCAAGAATGGGTCAATAAAAAATTTTATGGTGGTATGGAATGGTTTATAAGAAATACCCATATCCGTAACAATTTTGAGAATTTGGGCTTTACTCCAAAATCTGCAATTGTACTTGGGTGTACGTATTTTACAGAAAGCTATGAAAAAGTTTTTCAAAATTATAAACTGAAAATTTCGAGGTATGCGGTAGGCGAAGACTACCACGGAGTCTTAAAGAAAAAAGCAAATCCTATATTAGAATTTTTAAAAATAAATTATCCGAACAATAAATTTAGAATGGGGGTTGACTCTCTTCCAATTGCAGAAAAAGTTTTAGCAAAAAAATCAGGGATTGGTTGGAGAGGGAAAAATACGATTATCATTAACCCGGAAATTGGATCGTATTTTTTCTTAGCAATAATTTTAACTAACCTTGAGATTTCGTATAACGCAGAAGAAATTCCAGATAGATGTGGTAAATGTAGGTTATGTCTGGACGCTTGTCCTACAGGTGCTCTATTTGAAGAATACAAAATTGATGCGAGTAAATGTATTTCCTACCAGACGATTGAAGACAGGAAAATCGGGGATATTTCTTCAAATAACAAGAATAGAAAAAATTGGATATTCGGGTGCGATATTTGTCAGGAAGTTTGTCCTTGGAATAAAAAAAAACTAAATAGAATTAGAATGGAGTCAAGAGAGCCAAAATTTCAACCAAGCCCAATCTGGGAAGACTCCACTGAATTAGAAATTATAGAAATGGACTTAGAAAAATTTACGCGATTGCAAAAAAAAAGCCCTATTTCCAGAATACAATTTGAGAAGTGGAGGGAAAATATTTCTATTTTTTTAAATAGCAACACCTAAAATTAATTGAAAACTTTTTTTGAAATGTTACAAAGTCGATAATTAAAGTATGGCGATTGGAAGAACAGATTCGATGCAGGAACTCATCACCCTCATGGAAGGGATCTACGGTGAGACTATAATCGGATCAGACATAAATTTGATCAAGCACCTCTTTTATTATCTAAAAAATGAAATGGTGGAGTTTAGCTTTGAGTATGAAGAAAAATTTCTCGCTGCCATAGTAGAAGAAATTCACAACACCTCAGTCGCATTGAATGTTCTTGGATTTGAAGAAGGTAAAACTCGTAGAGCAAGAATTCGATTTGAAGTGTTTAATGTATTGTACAACTTTGAAGTAATGATAAATGACATTAAAAACGAAATTGTGTCTATCACTATTCCTACCGAATTGCAATCTGCACAGCAAAGAAAAAATAAAAGAGTTTCGTGTGATGATTTGTTTATGAACTTTATTATTTTATTCAGATCGCTTCGAGGCGGGATGAGAGATGCGGGAGAGGCTATTTCTGCCGAAAGCAAATTTCCCCATCTTATGAGAGAAGTGAAAGAAGATTCTCCCAACCTTCGATTGATTAATTTAATGATGGTTGACTATATTCATAAAGTTTCTTCAGAATACGAAATTCTATTTTTCAAAGATAAAAAAGAAAACCCTCTTATCAAAAAAATACTATTGGATTCTAAAAAATCGGTTTATGTTCACGATTGCTGGTCGATAGACAGCTATATTAACAAAATGAATAATCCTCTATTAACAAACTATCACTCCGAATACTTAAGTCTCTTAGAAGAGATAGGAGAAGAAAATGCGGGAGTATTTTTCCAAGAATTAGTTAAAAAAGAAAGTAGAGAATTTTTAGTGTCCTATATTGTCTCTCCGATTTATTTATTTGAAGAGTTGACCGGGTATTTAAAAGTTTTTACAACGGCTATGGATAAATATACGATCACCGAGCAACAAGCACTCTATTTCCATGAACTATCTGAATTGATTAGTTACGCTTTTACAAAAATTGCAATTAAGGAAGAACGATTTAACAAACTAAACACAAGTACAAAAATTGTTGATATTAGTATAGGAGGACTTCTTTTTGAAATTGAAGATGAAACTCTATTTAGGTATTTACGCAAGCATAATAAGATAAAAATGTTTATTCCTATTGGAGAATTGACTCTGAATATAAATGGAGAAATCGTAAGGTATTTGACAAAGGGAGATAACGTATTTCATCTTGGAGTGAATTTTTTTTCTTCAAATCCCGACGATCTGAAAAATTTAGAAAATTATCTATATGAGAAAAAACGCGGAATCTTATCAGAATGATTTTGATAGTTCTATTGCAGATAAAACTTCTTTGTCTGCATTTTTTTTCTTAGATAGAAATGTAAGGTAGTCATTTCCATGATTTGCAATATTTTGTTTTAGAGTATCACTATCTTTTTTCATATCGTAAGTAAGGATAACTTTCCCTTTCAAATATTTTAATTTTTCGTAATAGGCAAGAACAAGTAGTCTTTGAAGGTTAGAATTTTGGTATCGAAGTTTTTTTGCTTTTTCGAGAAGGTCTTCTGTTCTTTGCATTTTTTCCATAATAACGGATATTGTTTCAGGATTTTTTTGTCCTGACTCTAAAAATCTATAGTGCAGGAAATTTGTCTCTGCGCTATTTAATAAAATATCAAAGTCATTCGGCAAGATTTCATTAGCCAGTTTTTCTAAATTATAACAAAGCTCTATATCTTTCAAATATAAACCTTTTTCAGTTTTGAATTTGTATAAAAGGTAGCTCATGTATTGTGAAAGAAATAGAAACTTCTCGTGATTGTCTCTAAATTTATCTATGTTCTTGTAAGCTAAGGAAAATTCAAATCCTGCTGAAATATATCCTTCTCCTCCTTGTAAATGAAGTTTCCCTAATGCGAAATGTGCTTCAGGATAAATCGGATCTATAGAAATTGCTTTTTTGTATGTTTTGATTGCATTGGCTTTGTCGCCTATCGCAACAAAATAGTCCCCTTCTTTTTTCTTTAAAATTGCAAGTTCTTGATTTCCTGATTCAACAGGCATGGCAACAAATACCAACCTTCCTTCGATCAATCTTAGGTATCCTTCTCCTCTTAATTGCAGACCAAAAAAAGTTGTCTTAAAAATAGATTTCACTTCTATTTGACCAACAATATTTCCGTCTTTGATCGCATTGTGATCTGAATCTTTTTCAATCAGATACAATGTTTGACCGATTCTGATTCCTGGATTTGAGTGTACATTGACTGTAACTACATCCGGCCTTGTATCTACATTCAAAGAGCTGTCTGCCTTAGTTTCAAAAACGGCAGCTTTTTCTATGCTTACCGTTTCTCCGATGACTTTCATTTTTGTGGAGACTTGAGTTGCTTTATCCCAAAAAGCGTAGATAGTGTAATCTTTTTTAGAAATAGAAAAGATTGGGAAGATTGTACATAAAAATAGGATAAAGGCTTTTCTCATAATACTATATTCGTCTATTAAAATCAATTCCTGTATGAAAAAGAATTGTCAAAAGCAGTGAAGACGAGTGATTTTTTTAAGGCGGGAAATGAGAAAATTGCAAAAATTTCTTGAATAGTGTTTGTGCGGAAAGATATTTTGTTTTACAATCTGTATAAATACTAGTTTTACGGATACATGTAGGCAAGTAAAGAATTAGTTTTTTTTGTTGTTAAGAAGTTTTATCAATTTTGAGAAAATTTAAAATAATGAGTTAAAGGAAATTTTATATGAGTCAACAAACTATTGTAATATTAGGTGGATCGTCTTCGGGACCTACTGCAGCTGCCAAAGTAAGAGAATTTGATGAGAAGTCTCGAATCATAATTGTAGAGAAAACAAATAAGATTGATTTTTTTCAGAGTGGGATTTCTTATTTTTTTAGTGGAGAGGTAAACTCGATTGAGGACTTTCAATCCGAGAGAGCTGATTTTTTTCGTACTGCCTATAATATTGAAATAAAAACAGAAACAGAAGTTGTAAAGATCGACCCTAAAAAAAAGGAAATTATTTTAAGAGGGAAATACGAAGGAACGCTCGGCTATGATTCATTGATTTATGCGTTAGGTGCTGAGTCTTCTGTGCCGGATAAATTGATTTCTAAACCTATGAATTTTATTTCATTTAGAACTGCCTCTGACTTACAAACTATTCAAAAGTATATTTTAGAAAATAAGAAAAAAGTCGCTATTATTGGAGCTGGATCTTTTGGGTTGGAAGCAACCGATGGACTTATTCGGGCAGGACTTGAGATTTCCTTGATTGAAAAAAGAAATAATGTTTTTCCTTCGGCAAGTCAGATCGCATCAAAGATGATTGAAAATGAAATTAAATCAAAATGTAAAATCTATAAATCTGCCGAGATTACAGGATTTTATATTGAAAACGAAAAAATTGTATCTATAAAATTAAAAAGCGGAGATTCTATTTCTGTCGATTTTGTCATTTCTGCGATGGGTGTAAAACCAAATACTAAACTACTTTCTTCTGTAGGCGCAAAGGTCACAAAAGAAGGGGCTTTGATTTTAAATTCTTCGGGAAAGACTAACTTGCCTGGGGTTTATGGATGTGGAGCGTGTTGTGCGGTATCGCATGTCGTATATAGAAAAAAGGAATGGATGCCTCAAGCGAGTATTTCAGATAAATTGGCTCAAATTGTAGGTGCGAATGTTGTTGGAGGAAAGTTTGTAATGAATCCGGTAACTAATTCTCTCCTGCTTAGAATTGGTAATTTAGTATATGGTAGAGCCGGTGTGATTTACACTCCAAATCAAAAAATAGCCTCCACTATCGTATTTGCTCCACCGATTGAAAATTTTATTTCTGGTGCGAAGGATATATTTGTACAAATTGTATGGGAGAAAAAGTCAGGGGTTGTGATTGGAGCTGAAATCGTCGGAGAAAGTGGAGTGGATAAGAGATTGGACACAATCGTTATGGCAATTTCCAATAGAACAACAATTCAAAAACTTTCTACGATTGACTTGGGGTATGCACCTCCCTTTAGCCCGGCTAGAGACCCAATTAATGTAGCAGGAACAGTTGCGCTATACGAGAAGAAGAATTTAGTTAAGACGATTGGCTCTGCATCACTTGCGAAAAATCTATCGAAATATTTTATAGTAGATTTGAGTAAGAAGAATGCATTTGCTTCCTCATCAATTCCAAACTCAACAAAAATTCCTTTAGAAGAGTTGAGGGGACGGATCACAGATATTCCAAAAAATAAGCCTATTGTTACTGTATCAGAAACCGGCAGAAGAGGGTATTTGGGTTATAGAGTATTAGTTCAGAGCGGGTATAGAGATGTGGTGAATCTTTCCGGTGGGCTTAGAGCCTATAATTTATCTCTTTGATAGAACTGCAAATACGCAATGAACCAACAGAGGAAGATCGGCTTATTTTTGATCCTTATCATGTTTTTTTAGCCGGTCTTAAAAATCATCATATATCGAATACTGCCTATCCTATTTCGCATAACGTAACTTGGAGAGAATACAGAGTATCAAAGGAAACTTATGCTTCTTATATCCAGTCTGCATTGAATCGTATAGAAGAAATTTCACTCTATGTCCATATTCCTTTTTGTGAAAAAAAATGCTTTTATTGTGAATACGCCATAGTTAAAGAAAAAGAAAATAGCCTCACAGAGTCTTATGTTGACTATTTGTTAAAAGAGATAGACCTTTATGATAGAATTACAGATTGGTCTAGTAAGAATATTTCAGGGATTGATATTGGAGGTGGAACTCCCTCGATATTAAATAACAAATTAATGGAAAAAATTTTGCAAAAAATTCGTAACATTTTTCCGAATTCTCAAAATACTAAAATTAGTATTGAGACTACACCAAAAATCGCATCCCATTCACCGGAAAAACTAAAGTTCTACCAAGACATAGGAATCGAAAGGATTAGTATGGGAATTCAGATCACCGATTCTCTTCTATTAAAAAAATTCAATAGGGAAGAGAACGGAGAGGATGTATTTTTTCGTGCAACAGAAAATATACGAAACGCAGGATTTAAAAAATTGAATATTGATTTGATGTATGGCTTTGCAGACCAGTCCGTAAATAGCTGGCACGAAACACTCCTTAAAACTATTTCTCTAAACCCGGACTATATCACGTTGTATAGAATGAGATATAAATTGACTAAGATATTTAAGCAAGCAGATAGGGTGAGGCTGATAGACGTTATGCGACATTCTTCTCTTGCACGAAAAATTTTGGAGTCGAATGGTTACTATTCTCCTTATGGAAAAAATACATATACAAAAGATTTTAATGAAGAGGGGACAAGTGAATATTTAACGAATAGAGTTGTCCGTGGGGTACCTTATCTGGGGTTTGGGCTTGGCGCACAGTCTTCTTTGGACTCTTCGGTTTCTTATAATTGTGGGGCATCTTCAAAACAGACTGCCCCATACAAGTCTGCCATTGACTCTGATAAATTCCCTATTCAAGATTTGTATCACCTGCCTGTATCACAGAGGATAGGAAAATTTGTTTCTGTTAGTTTTTATTTTGGAGGAATTCATTTAGACTCTTTTATTAAAAAATTTGGCTTTCCTTTTGACTCTTATTTTAAAAATGAAGTCGAATTTGTAAAGCATAGAGGCTTGATGTACGAAACGAATGGATGGTTACGTTCCACTAAAAAAGGGGAGAATTTTGTCAATGGGGTTATTGCTCTTTTTTATGCAGGCTCGATTAAAAATCTGCTTCTACAAAAAGCCAAACAGTCAACTCCTGAATGAAGATCGTAAAAATCCTATAAAAAAATGAACGAATTTTGTGCGAAATCTCTATTTTATTTTTGACTGATTTCTTAGGGGTTTGAAAATGAATAAAAAACTATAATTTGCTATTTAGCTTTTCGGAGTGATGTTGGAAAGAAATTTTTTTGGAGGGCTTTTTAGTGTCTCAAAGTCAGATGGATTATTCGTATTTACTTCATAAGAAAATGGAAAACTATTCGATCGAAATTCATAAACAAATTTCAACTACAGAAGAACCAAAACAATTTAGAAAAATTGTACCAATTCGTGAAGGAATTATTTTTTCTTATATCGAAGAGGACAAGGAAGGATCGGAATTATCTTTGTTTTGTATTAATGCCGTATAAAAAAAATCGCTTATCGACAAAAAGTAAAAAACTCATTAATCGAGAATTGATTTTACAATCAGCAAAAAAAGTTTTTTCCGAAATCGGATTTGAAAATTGTACGATACGCGATATTGTAAGAGAAAGTGGTTTGTCTCCCGGTACTTTTTACAATAACTTTAAAGACAAAGAAACTATTTTCAAATTACTTACAGAAAATCTAATGCACGAGGTTAGAGTAAAAACTGGAGAGGTTAAAAAGAGATCTAAAACGGCCCACTCTTTTATCAAGGAAGCATACAAAGCGTACTTAGAAGTATTTACAAAAGATCCCTATTTGTTAAAAGTTGTAGAAAGAAATCAAGTCATGTTTCGGACTTCAGTTTTAGAAGGAAATCAGTTGAGAGGTTTGTTATATGAATTGGAATCTTCGTTAAAATGGGCAGTAAAGAAGAAATTAATTCCCCCGGTTGATGTGGAGCTTGTGTCTCTTTCAATGGCTGGAGCTGGATTTGAAATGCTTGCGAAACTTTCTCGAAGCTCTAATTTGAACGTAGAGAAACTCGCGGAATTTTTAGCTACACTATTTTTGGGTGGAATAAATAAACTTTCTAAAAATACATCTCTGAGATAAATTTTTACAAAGTAGAACTTTCTCAATTTATTTTCGGTCATAATAATACATCATGTTTCAAGTGAAGAACATAAATAAATTTTATAGATTACAAGACTCTAAAATAGAAGTTTTAAAAAAGGTTTCTTTCTCTTTGAAAAAAGGGGAAATTGCCGCAATCATGGGACCGAGTGGATCAGGTAAGTCCACATTGCTCGGAATTTGTGCCGGATTAGATCGCCCCGACTCAGGAAATATTATTTTTGATGGAGATGATCTTACATCTCTTTCGGAGGATTCACTTTGTAAGATTCGATCCGAAAAAATTGGTTTTATATTTCAAAATTTTCAGTTAATCAAAACTCTAACCGCCTTAGATAATGTGAGTTTGCCTTTAATAATTTCTTCAACACTGAATAAAGAAGAGATTCAAAAAAAAGCGATGACTCTATTAGACCAAGTGGGCTTGAGAAATCGAGCGAATCATTTTCCGTCTCAACTTTCAGGTGGGGAGGAGCAAAGGGTTGCTATTGCCAGATCTTTTATTAATGACCCTGTTTTGCTTTTTGCCGATGAGCCTACAGGGAATTTAGATTCTAAAAATGGAGAAAATATTTTAAAGCTACTTTTGGACTTGAATAAAAAATTTCATTCTACTTTACTTCTTGTGACTCACGACTCAAAAGTTGCAAAATTTGCAGATAAGATTTTTCTTATGAAGGATGGAATTATGAAAACAAAAAAAGACAAATCAAAAATCAAAAAATAAAAATGAATTCTTCTTTTGTTATTCGATTTTTGTTCAATGAGATTTTTTCAAAGAAAAACTATTCATTGCAAGTTGTTTTTTCTGTTGCGATGGGAGTTAGTGCGATAGTTGGAATCAATTCATATAGAAATACTTTGAGTCTTGCGATTTTGCATGAATCCGAGCAATTGATGGGGGGAGATTTGCTTATAGAATCGAACGAGAAAAATTCAGAGCAAAGAAAAAATTTTATCACTTCGATTTTGCCAAAAAATACCGAGACCTCTGAATTTGTAAATTTTAATTCAATGGTTTATAATCCGAAAAATCAAGAGACCACTCTTTCCAATATCAAAGCAGTTCAATTAAACTACCCACTGAGGGGAAAATTAGAGACAAACCCTAAAGAAATTTTTCCAAATATGAAAATAGACGAAATTCTCTTATCGCCTGAACTTGCCAACAACATAGGAGCAAAAATCGGGTCGAGCCTTTTATTAGGGAGAAAACAATTTACACTAATCGGCTTTATAGAAAAAGAACCCGGCTCTACAGGAAATTTTTTGACACTGGCTCCATCTGCAATTATTCGCTTGGATTCACTTTCAGACACAGGCCTTGAAATGAGAGGAAGTAGGATTCGTTACAATACTCTGTTAAAATTTTCTAAAAAAGAATTTGCAAAAGAGTATAAAGACAAAATGTTTTCAGAGTTCATCCAGAAAGATTTGACCTTATACCATAGCACAGAAATTGGATCTGGAGCAAGAAGGTTTATTACTTCTACATTGGATTATATGTCGCTACTTGGAATCTCTGCTCTCTTTCTGGGTGCGATAAGTGTGGTTGTATCTATACGAGCCAATATAAAAGAGAAGTTAGGCGAAATAGCAATTATAAAGTGTCTTGGGGGAAATTTTCGATTTTACGGAAAAATATTTACCTATGAGATATTGATTTTATCATTTTTTGGTACGCTGATTGGAATAGCAGCCGGCTACTGCATTCAATTTTTTATGCCCAATCTCACAGGTGTAGAATTTCTTGTGAATATAAAACCGGCTTTGCCTGTTCGGTCCGTGGCGTATGGATTTTTTGCCGGTTGTATGGTACCTGCTATTGTGATCTTAGAAACAATGATTAAAATAAAATCTGTTTCTCCGATGTATGCCTTAAAAGGAAACGAAGAGTTTTCGGAGATAAAAACAAATTTTTTTAAAAAACCTCATCTATTCGGGGTGGCTGCAATTTATGTTTCATTTTTTTTATTTGCGTCAGTTGAAACAGGGAGTTATTACTACGGAATTCTATTAAGCTCTGTGTTGATGGCTTTGCCCTTTTTGCAATTTATTGCTTTTGTTATATTAAAAAAAATCATTTTTGCAGTTATTGCTAAATTTAATATTGGAAATGTTTTTGAGTATTCGTTAAAAAAATTTATTAGACCTAAAAATGATTATATTCTATCTATCATAGGAATATCTTCTTCGCTTACAATTCTGATTCTATCGCTTATTTTTCAGTCGAGTCTTCAATCTATGGGAGATTCATCGAGCAATTCAAAAGCCAATATATTTGTATTGGATATTAAAGAAAAAGAAAGAATAGAGTTTGAAAAGATTTCTGAAAAGTGGGGCGTTCATGGTCAGATTATTGCTCCTGTAATTGGTGCAAGATTGAAAAGTATAAATTTTAAACCTATCGAAAAAAGAAAAACTGAAAAAGATTCTCTAAGAAGAGATTGGAGAAGCACCGCAAGAACAAGAGAGTATTTTCTTTCCTATAGGGAAAAAATTTATGATTCTGAAACTCTTGTGTTGGGAAAATTTTGGGATAAGAATTCTTTTGAAAACCAAATCTCTGTTGAAAAAGATTTTGCAAAAGTGCTCTCTGTCGGGATAAACGATACTCTTCAGTTTAATGTTCAAGGTGTGGAAGTAAGCGGTAAAATTACTAACTTGAGAACCGTAAGTTGGTCGGATATGAAGCCAAACTTTGTGGTAGTATTTTCACCTCAAAGTTTGGAGAACGCTCCAAAATATTATCTCAGCTCATTTAGAATCGAAGACCCTGTAAAGAGATATGAGTTTCAAAAGAAATTGGTTTCACTATTTCCTTCTGCAACAATTGTAGATATAGAAAAATCTTCCAAAGGAATTCTTGATCTCCTTTCAAAAATATCAGGAATCATTTATTTGATTTCTGTTTTTATTATTTTATCTTCTTTTCTTTTATTTTTGTCTTCATTGTATATTTCTAAATCTCATAGACTCGAAGAAGCGTCTCTTTTGAGAATTCTTGGAGGAAAGAATGTATTTCTCCGAACGGTTTATGCAATTGAAGGGTTTATTTTCGGATTATTTTCATTTTTAATTTCACTATGCTTTGCTTGTGGGATTGAGTATTTTGTTTCTTCAGAAATTTTAAACATCACATCAAAGTTTCCATTAATCCAAATAATTGCACTATTTGTAATTTCTACTTTTACAATCGTATCTGTCTTCCTTATTCATGCAAATGGGATATTGAAGAAGCCGCCTCGAAATTACTTTCAAAATTAATTGTAATGGAGTTTTTAAAAATTCGATAAAAGTATTATTTAATTCTTGACCTGTAAATTATACAGATAAGACTTTTGAAATCGGATAAAACACAATGGCAATCATTTCCCCTCAAATGGAATTTCCTATAGATGAAACTCATAATAGGTTAAGATATATTTCTAAGTTTACAAATTTTTTTATGAGCGAGGCCTTGAAAATTCAATCAGATGTAAAAATTCAAAGTCTAGTTTCTGATCATGAAGAAAAAGAGAGGATGAAACAAGCTGAATATAGAATGGAAAAAGTTATCATTGATACGATTCAAAAAGAATTTCCACAAGATTCCATATTGAGTGAGGAAGCCGGGTTTTCTGAAGGGAAGGGAAATTTTTTATGGGTGATCGACCCTATTGACGGCTCGATGAATTTTGTGAGAGGGATTCCTTTGTTTTCTATTTCTATTGGAATCGAGCACAGAGAAACTCCAGTTGCTGGATTTGTACTTCTTCCGGCTTTGCATACAGTCTATTCTGCAATATATGGAGAAGGAGCTTTTAAAAACAACAATCGTATTTTAGTTTCAAAAACAGAAGAGCTTCAGCATTCACTTATCGTATCCAGTTTTCCGACTAACAGAAAAGATATTCTTTCTGAACTAATGAGTGAAATAACGGCATTTATAGCTTCCGGCAGAAGTATTCGTAGAACAGGCTCACTCGTTTTGGATATTTGCTGGATTGCAGAAGGGGTCTTGGACGGGCTTTGGGAGAAGGGTATAAAAGTTTGGGATAGCTCTGCTGCTTCTGTTATTTTAAAAGAGGCAGGTGGGCAAATTACAGGATTTACAGGAGATAGATTTTTGCGAGGGCAATCCGATATAGTTTGTTCTAACGGGATTATTCATTCACAAATTATAGAAATTTTAAAAAAAGTGAAAAGTGGATACAGTTTAAATTAGATTGATTTTAATTCCTTGTAGATTTTAAACAGTCTAATTTATATAGAGAATCAGGAGAATTGTATGTTTAAATTACCCCAGTTGAGTTATGCAAAAAATGAGTTGTCGCCTTTTCTAAATGAAGAGCAAATTACTTTTCACTACGAAAAACACCACAAAGCCTACATTGATAATTTGAATAAATTTGTAGAAACCGACGTATCATTAAAAGGTAAGTCTATTGAAGAGATAGTGTTAAACTCCACAGGTGGAGTTTTTAATAACGCAGCCCAGATTTGGAATCACACTTTTTATTGGTTCAATATCGCAAAGAAAGGATATGGTGGAAGTATTTCTACTGCTTTAAACGAGGCTATAAAAAGAGATTTTACAAGTCTTGATGAATTGAAGGCAAAGTTCATTGACGGTGGAGTAAAAACTTTTGGTTCTGGTTGGATTTGGCTTTGTACAGATGCGAGTGGTAAACTTTCTTTAGTTTCTACTTCCAATGCAGCAGTTCCATTTACAAATAATGGGCCAGTCCCGATTCTGACTGCAGATGTTTGGGAGCACGCCTACTACATAGATTACAAAAATCTAAGAGCAAAATATTTGGAAACTTTTTGGGATTATATAAACTGGAGTTTTGTGTCCGAGAATTATGAATCTAAAAAAGTAAGAAACCTTACTCAAAGCATGACTTAAGATAGCCTACAACCACACTTTTTAGGGTGTGGTTGTAAATTTAGAGTCCATACTCCAGTATAGAAAAAATTCTTTATTGCCTTTTCTTCCAAGAATCGGAGATTCGCAAAGTCCGTGTATTTTCCCTAAATAATCTTTTTTTATCGAATTACAAATTTTTCGAATTACTTTGAAGTGAACTCCTTTTTTTTTTACTATTCCTTTTTCAAGTAGGTTGGGGGCACATTCAAATTGCGGTTTGATTAAACTGATAATTTCAAATCGTACTTTGGGTAAATTTTTTTTAATTTTAAAAATCGAAGGAAATATTGCTAAAAGAGAAATAAAACTCAAATCCATAACTATAACTAATTCATTCCCATCCAAAGAGAAATCTTTTTCGGTGATATTTTTTACATTGAATTTGTCCTTGATTGTAACTCTATTGTCGTTTCTGAGCTTCCCTGCGATCTGGCCGTAACCAACATCGAATGCAAAAATATTTTTTGCTCCTCTTTCTAAAAGAACTTGGGTGAATCCACCTGTAGATGCACCAAAGTCAAGACAGGTCTTTCCACTAACGTCCAATTGAAAAAATTTTAGTGCGTATTCTAATTTTTCTCCTGCCCTGCTTACTATTCTTGGAATTTTTTCTAATATTTCTATCTTACTATTTTTTGGGAACAGAAATCCTTTTTTGGTGACTTTTTGATTTTCTATGATTACGGAACCAGATAGAATCAGGGATTCTGCTTTTTTAATATCTTCGCAAAATCCTCTTTCAACGAGTAGTTGGTCTAGTCTAATTTTTTCTTTCTGCAAGATAGTTTGGTAGTTGTTTAAAAAAAATTTCTTCCTTGCTTTCTATTTTTTCTGCAAGAGAGACCAATTCTTCAATTAACGCACTTTTAATTTCTTTTGATTTTTCCATTCCATAGATTAGAGGGTAGGTTAGTTTTCCCATAGACTTATCCTTTCCGGGGGTTTTCCCTAATTCTTTGGCTGAGCCTTCCTCGTCTAAAATATCGTCTGTGATTTGAAAGAGTAGTCCCAACTTTTCTCCATAGTCTTTAAAATGCTTTTCGTACTTTTTCCAATCTGTTTTTAGTCTATTCCCCAAAAGTAAAGAAGAAGTAATGAGTGACCCAGTTTTTTTGGAGTGTATATTTTTTAGCACATTTTCTGAATACTCATCTCTTTTTTTTTCGTAGTATATGTCTTCTATTTGCCCAGAAACCATCCCGGGGCCACCCGATCCTTGGTGAAGTAAGTTTAGTATATCGGGAAAAAATTTTTCATCGTAAGAGTTTTGCAATTTTGATACAATATAAAACCCAAAAGAATTCAAAGCGTCTCCTGCAAGTATTGCAGTGGATTCAGAAAATTTTTTATGAAGCGTAGGAAGTCCTCTTCTGAAGTCATCATTGTCCATGGAAGGTAAGTCGTCATGGATTAGGGAATAGGTATGTATGCACTCTACAGAGGAGGCAAGATAGAGAATGTCTCGAAATGATTTCTTGAAATTGTTATATGAAAAAAATGCAGACAAAACAAGAACCGGACGAAATCTCTTTCCTCCGGCGCTCAAGCTATAGATCACAGCTTCGGAAAGAATGGGAGTAAAAGTATTTTGAAATTCAGTGAAGATATTTTCTTTTTGAAATTTTTCAAACTCTTCTCTTCTATCTCCAAAAATCTGTGAAAAATCTTTCACGAAAAAAGTTCGTATCCTTTAAAAAAGAATGCAATTTCTTCGCTTGCGTTGTCGTCAGAATCAGAACCGTGTACTGAATTCGCTTCTTTACTTTCTGCGTATAAGGCTCTGATTGTGTTTGGTTTAGCTTCTTTTGGATCGGTTGCACCTATTACGTCTCTCCAGTGTTGGACTGCATTTTCTCTTTCAAGAGCTGCGGCTACAATGTTTCCAGAGGACATGAATTTGCAAAGGTCATTGTAAAAAGGCCGTGCAGAATGAACCTTATAAAATTGTTTTGCATCGTTTTCGGAAAGTTTTAAAAATTTTAAACCAAGAATTTTAAATCCTTCTTTTTCTATCCTCGCTAAAATTTCTCCGGTGTGTTTGTTTTTTACCGCATCGGGTTTTATCATTATAAATGTACGTGACATTAATCTATCTCCTCATTTTTATACTTCATTTTTTCTAATAAAGCCTTGTTTACTACTTCCGGGACTTGGTTGTTTACATCTCTCCCGTGTCTTGCTACTTCTTTTACAATTGTAGAAGATATAAAAGAATTTTGAGGTGAGGACATTAAAAAAAGAGTCTCCACTTCTGGTGCAAGCTCTTTATTCATCAAAGAAATTGCGTACTCATAGTCAAAATCAGTCACTGCCCTAAGCCCTCGAATAATTACTTTTGCATCTCTTTTTCTGCAATAATCAATTAGCAATCCTTGAAAAGTGTCTATCTCCAACTTTTCCCAATCCCCCATTACACTTTGGATGAGAGATAGCCTTTCTTGGGTAGAGAAAAGACATTTCTTGGATGAGTTTGTTGCAACAGCTAAAATAACTTTATCAAAAAAAGGAAGACTTCTCTTTACAATATCGAGATGCCCATTGGTCAAAGGGTCAAAAGATCCGGGGTAAATAGCGATCGATCTCATAATCTTATCTTCGGAGCCTTGCATACTCTTTTGTAGGGAGTCCATAGATATTGATAAAACCTTCAGCGTCTTTTTGGTTGTACAGCTCGTCTTTTTCAAATGTAGCTATATTCGGGTTGTATAAAGAAACCTTAGATTTCCTTCCGACTAAGATACAATTTCCCTTGTACAATTTTACCCTTACAGTACCTGTAACATGTCTTTGTGTTTCAGAAATATATGCTCTCATAGCTTTCATCTTACTGCTAAACCAATGGCCATTATATATGAGTCTTGCAAATTCCCCGGACAAATCATCTTTTTGGTGTTGGGTATCTCTGTCTAAGGTAATAGATTCTAGATCTCTGTGAGCGATGTGAAGTATCGTTCCACCCGGAGTTTCGTACACTCCTCTAGATTTTATACCTACGAGTCTATTTTCTACAATGTCCACTCTACCGATACCGTGCTTACCAGCTATGTCGTTTAACGTCTCCATTATTTCGAGAGGATTCATTTTTTTTCCATTTACTGCTATACAGTTGCCTTCTTCAAAATCTAACTCTAAATACTCAGGTTTGTCGGGAGCTTTTTCGGGGGATGTGGTGAGTAAAAACATTTCTTCTTTTGGCTCGTGGAAAGGATCTTCCAAGACACCACCTTCAAAAGAAAGGTGTAAAAGATTTCTATCCATAGAGTAAGGTTTTTCTACAGTTACTGGAACCGGAATCCCTTTTGATTTTGCGTATTCTATTAAATCTTTTCTTCCTTGAAATTCCCAAATTCTCCAGGGAGCAATAATTTGTAATTCAGGGGCTAGAGCCTTAAATCCAAGTTCAAATCGAACTTGGTCGTTTCCTTTCCCTGTGGCACCGTGAGAGAATGAATCGGCTTTTTCAGAGAAAGCCACCTCTGCCATTGCTTTTGCGATTAAAGGTCTCGCAAGAGATGTACCCAATAGGTAACGCATCTCATATATTGCACTGCCTTGAATTGCAGGGAAGATAAAATCTTTTGCAAATTCTAATCTGAGGTCTTTTATGATAACTTTAGAAGCACCGGTTTTTTTACCTTTTTCTTCAAGACCTGTAAGCTCTTCTTTTTGTCCTATGTCTGCACAAAATGCAATTATTTCTGCACCGTATTTTTCTTTGAGCCAAGCCAAGATGACTGAAGTGTCCAATCCTCCAGAATAGGCTAAAAGGATTTTTTTGGGTTTTTCTTTGTCCATGAAATTTAGAAATTTCTATCCCCACTTTCTGACAATTAAAAATCGTATTCAGTAGAACCTTCGCCTAAAATCATTTTTTAGAAATTATAGTCTTGAGTCCTTATTTTAACGATTTCAATTTTAAAAATAGCCTAACTTAAACTATTGAACATACTAAAAAAATATTCCCTATGGTGTGAAAGTGAACTAATACATTGTAATCAGTCTAAAAGGTAGAGGTGAGTTGTGTTAATAGACGATTTAAAAAAAAAGCATGTTGAACTTGCAAATATCTTTTTAAAGATTAAAGAGCTTGGAATTTCTTCCAAAGAAGGTCAAGAAAAATTGCTTTCTGCAAAAGAAGAGCTTTTGGCTCACTTGAAATACGAAGATGAGCACTTATATCCGTTCTTAAGAAAAGAAGCCGAAAAAGATGGAGGATTAAGAAATTTATTAGAGACTTTTGCAAAAGACATGGACAGAATTTCAAAATCAGCCCTTGATTTTTTTGCAAAGTATTCCAATGGTGGCTCAACTTCTGAGTTTGCCAAAGAAATTGTAATTTTGATGTCGTCAATTTCAAAAAGAAATAAACTCGAAGAGCATTTTTTATATCCAGAGTATATCGCACGAAAAAAGTAAATTTCTGAAATTAGATATAAGAATGTATTCTTGTATTTAAGAAAATTTTGAAATCCATCGAAGTATATAGTGGGATAAAAACTATTTTATGAGCGATCATTCAAGAATTTTTGCAGAATCAATTTTAAAGGATTTGGAAGACTCCGAAAATGGTTTTTTTCAAATCGAAAGTAAAAATGGATTAGCCTATCTAAAAGTAACTAGGCCCGGAAGAAACGGCTCCCCGGTTGAATTGAATGATGTAATAAATAGGTTAAAACTATTTGGGATTTCAAACTTTGACAAAGGTGTAATTACAAAAATTATCGAAAATGCAGACGGGAATGAATACGAGATAGCAAAATGGTCTGATAAATCAGAAGACATGAACCTTGAAATTGAGATTTCAGAAGATAAAATGTCCGCCTATATTACTTTAAGCCCTCCTAAGCACGGTGGAAGACTACTAAGTACGGAAGAAATAGTACTTAGACTAAGGGGAAGAAATATTATGAAAGGCGTTTTAACGGAAGAGATTGAAAAGTCATTACAAGAAGAGTTTTATTTTCAAAAATTTTTAGCAGCAAAGGGTAAGCCTCCTAAGAAAGGCACTGACGGTTATATAAATATTTTATTTAATTCAGGGAAGAGTCCTGATCTCAAAGAAGACAAGTATGGAAAAGTAGATTTTAAAAATATAAACATCATAAGAAGCGTTGAAGAGAATACTGTAATTGCAGAAAAAGTTGATCCTGAGGCAGGGGAGTTTGGTGAAAATATTTTTGGTGAAGTCATTCCTTATGAAACTGCAAGAGAAGAAGAATGGAAAGTCGGACTTAACACAGAAGTTTCTCCTGACGGTAAAAGACTAATTGCTAAAATTACAGGCAGACCTGTGTTAGAAAGAGGTGGTGGAATCCGAGTAGATGAGATTTGTCACCTGTCGAATGTAGATTATTCTACGGGGAATGTAGATTTCCCAGGGACAATTATTGTAGATGGATCTATTGTAGATGATTTTCGATTAAAAACAAAAGGCTCTATTGTTCTAAAAAATAGCGTTGGAAGGGTTTTTTTATATGCGCAGGGCGACATCATTCTTTCGGGTGGGTTTATGGGAAAAAATGGAGGAGTCATAGAATCAGGCTCTGATATATACGCTAAGTTTGTAGAGCAAGGAAAACTATCTGCAACCGGATCAATATTTATACAAGAAGCGTCTATGCACTCGGAGCTATTAGCGGGAGAGTCTATCGTAATCAAAGGAGGAAAGGGAGAGTTAATCGGGGGGGAAGCGGTTGCAGGAAAAAATATATCGGTATTAAAATTAGGTGCGATAGTCGAAACCCCTACAAAAGTTTCTGTTGGAATTCCACCTACTATACTTGCTCAATTGGATAAGATCAAGCGAGAGATTTCCGAAAAAGAAGAAGTTATGAAAAAAGTAGATATTAGTAAAAAGAAGTTAGTCGATATTGCTGCAAAAAAAGAATTGTCCAATGAAGATCAGGCAATGCTTACAAAGTTAATTGAGGTAGAGAGCAAATTTCAGAATCAACTGAATAGTTTGAACTCTCAATACGAATCGGCTGTATCTTCTTACGAGCCATGCGAGGAAAGCTACGTTGAGGTAGAACAGTCTATTTTCCCAAAAGTCGAGATCAATATGGGGAAGGGAAAATTTTTTCGTTCAGAAATAAAAACATTTAGCGGAAAGAATTGCGTATGTATCGGCTTGGACGGAAATATCAACCTTAGCTCTACTCCACCCAAAAAGATAAAAAAAACAAAAACTTAATATTGACTTAAAAGTGCTTTTCTTCTGGCAACACTTTCCATATATCTGAAAAAATACATCCCTAGAAAGAAATAAATCAAGCTAACCAATACCAATTTGAGATATCCGTCGTCTTGAAAGTAGAGAATATCTCCTTTTTTTAGAAGAACTTCCGTAAGGTTACTCATAGTTAGTGTTAGAGGAAAAAAATTGAACAACATCTTTTGTAGATTAGACAACTTAGAAGGGTCTAACCAAAATAGAGCTAGAAATGCGAAATTTACGATCTGAAAAAACATTCCTACTCTTTTCAAAATCAATGTAAAACCTGCAAAGATATAGGCAACTCCAAAAATTCCAAACATCCCTGTAAATAGAATAGGAATAGTGTGCGTTAGGCGAAACTCAGTGCTTAGATTTGTAGAAGAGTTTAAAGCCCAGTAGATCATAATAAAAATAAAACTATGCCTTGGAAATTGAGAAATTCCTCTGGCTAAAAGCACCCCGCTTAAGTAATGACCGGAAATAGAGAGTTGCTCCAATGTACCTGTTTCCGATTCGGTCTGAATACTTCCCGACCAGCCCATTTGTGTTGCTGTTATAAAATTCATAAGAGCGTAACCTAATACAATTCTATTTAGAGCCATGCCCGATTTTTCGGGAACCATCACATCAATCCCGAATAGTACCGCCATTAGGATTGCATACATCATAATAAAAAAACTGATAATTTCAGCAGGGTAACGGAGCATAAAAATAAAATCTCTTTTCATCTCTGCTTTTACTAATAGCAGAAAATCTTGTATTTCTTGAATCATGGAGTTTCTTTCCTTTCTGTAGTAAGCCTTAAAAATATTTCTTCAATATTTTCGCTGTCTCTTTTAACATCTAAAATTTCAGATTTGAAGTGTTTTAATTCATTTAGTGCATCGTAAATGTCGGAATATTTTTTAGACGTTAGGCGAAATAGCACATACCCTTCGTCTTTTTTAATCTGAACTAAATCAGTTTTGAAAGTCTTTGGAAGTTTTTTTATATTGTCTCGGATTTTTATTTGATACACATCTATAGAAAATATTTTTTTTAATTCCGGTACTGTTCCTTCTGCAATTAGTTTTCCGTCTTTAATAATTCCAATTCGATCCGACACTTCCTCGACTAAGTCCATCTGATGAGTGGTCAAAAGCACTCCTTTTTTTGAATTGTATGCCTTCTCTTTTATTAGGTCTTTGATTTTTCTCGCACTGGCAACATCTAATCCAAGAGTTGGTTCATCTAAGAGCAGTAAATCGGGGTCTGTAATCAGTGCTACGGCTAAAGCTAATTTTTGGAGCATCCCTCTGGACAAGTGCTGGGATTGATTTTTTTTCTTTCCTTCTATGTCTAAGAATCGAAGCAAATCTTCTGCCTTGTCGTCGATCACGGAAGATGGAATTCCCCGCAAATTTCCAAAGTAGTGCAAATTTTCTAAAGGCGACAGCCTCCAGTAAATATTTCTTGGACCCTCGAGGATTGCGCTTAAATGTCTGTAAGCCCCTTTTGCACCTCTGCCTTTTTTTTCACCAAATAGAATTTCTCCCGAACTTGGACTGATAAGCCCTGCAATCATCTTGATTATGGTAGATTTTCCGGCTCCGTTGGGTCCTAAAAGCGAGTAAATCTCCCCTTTTTTTATGAAAAAATTTACATTATCCACTGCTTTTAAACTTTTTTTCTTTGACCAAAGAGCCCATGGCTTATATACTTTAGTTAATGAAACACATTCAACTATAGTTTTTGTCATAAAATATGTCACCTACAGTAAAAGTAATATTAGAACTCGCAGAACAAGTAAAAATAGAGAACAGCAAGAATAAGGATAAAATTCCTTCTTCGGATACATTTATCCGAAAAATGTCAACCTATTTTTCTCGTACTGACGATGAAATACTTAAATATTTTAATGACCTGAAAGAATGTCACTATATTTTTATTATCAATGTAGTGCAGGGAGATGGTAAAATTAAAAGTGTAGATGCCTATGTTTTTGCCGATATTGGGATTCTTACAAGTTTGAAAGAATTTGCTGACAAAAATCTTGAATCTTTATACGAGGGTATGTTTTATAAGAGGAAGTCGGCTTCTATGATTATTCGGGAGCTATTTACAAAAGTAAAAGAATACAATAACACTCCACTCGGAAGAGCTATCAACGAAGCGGTTATGACAGAGGAATACCACAGACTCATCACCTCCAATCCTTATGAATTTACAGATGCTTGGAGAAAAGAAAAGCTATTTAAAATATACGACGATGAAGAAGAAGAAGGGGTCAATGAAAAACCTACACCGAGGGCAGTCGATCAAATAAAAAAAGATGTCGCCTCTGTAAATCCAAACTCCAAGTGGGGAAAGGCAATCAACCAGTTCTCTGTAGAATTTTTGGTTAGAATCCATTTCAGGAAATATGAATTTGAAGTAATCAAGAAATTAGTTTTGAACGGAAAAATAAACAGTGAAGTTGATTTGAAATATATCAGAGACACTTTGAAACTCATGGAAACAAGAACTGAAGTAGATACTGTACTCAAAAGATATGTAAATGAAATGGTCGAGTTAAGAAGATTGGTTCAAGGAAAACTAAATATTTTAAAAGGTTCCAATCATTAAAACTTTAGCGAAATCGAAAAAAAAATAATCAAAAAACTTTGAGGGTGATGCATATTTTCTATTTTTTGCTAAGGCAATTTTATTTTTTTTCGATAGGTACAATGTGATTGATAACAAAATAGTATTCCTTGCATAAATACTATTTTTTTACACCCTTTCGCTCCTCACTAGGAAAATCCCGGTGAGGGGTGAAGTTTTTGCCTCTTGACGAAAATTCCAGACATAAGACATTAGCACTATGTCAAAGCGAAGATCGATTTCTCCTACACTTTTCGGGTTTTCAATATTTCACCCACTAAACTTAATTTTATTTTTTAATTGTTTTATATTCATACTTCAACAATTTGCAAACCAGCAACTGATTTATAAATTTGCACTGATTCCTGAATTGATTTTACGAGGGAATTATTGGCAAATTTTTACTTACGGTTTTTTGCACGCAACAGAAAGTATGTTTCCTTTTCATCTCTTGATGAATATGTACGGATTTTACATGCTCGGAAGTACTTTAGAGCCTGTAATAGGAAAATTAAAACTCACACTTTTGTATTTTGCATCTCAAATAGGTGGAGGACTTGTAGTTCTTTTGTTTGCTGTATTGGACATGAATTTTATGCCTCACAATGAAGGTGGAATTCCTGTGAGCGTGATTCCTACAATCGGTGCGAGTGGTGCAGTATTTGGGTTACTTGCAGTTTTTGGAATTCTATTTCCTGAGATGGAGTTATATTTATTATTTTTTAGAATCCAAGCAAAGAATGCGGTTTGGATTTCTTTGCTCATAGGACTTGCGATAGAGTTTTTCTTTTCCTCTCCGGTGAGCAATAGCTGCCATCTCGGTGGAGCTATTACCGGTTTTTTATTTTATAGATTTTTCTTAAAAGATGATACGGTTAAGGCAAATAAGGCTGAACAACAGCTAAAAAAAGTGATTCACCGAATTCAAAAAATCCAAGATCATAAGCCTGACCCTTTTGAAAAACAAATCCAAACGAATCGTTCTACTTTAAAAAATGTAGATTCATTGACTTCTTATCAAGAAAAAGAAGAATTATTAAATCCATTGCAAATTCAGAATGCCAATATTTGTCCGCCACCAACTTACAACAGAGAAGATAATTACTGCCAGAGGTGTGAATGGTTGCCAAATTGTGAACTAAGAAAAATCAAAGATGACAGAAAAGAGGATTCTTAGTTTTATTCAAACTTTGGTCTTCTTTTTTCAAGAATAGAACGAAATCCTTCTTGTGAGTTTTTGCTCAAGATTGTTTTCACAGTGACATCAATGTCCTTATGTTTTAGCTCATCAATTCTGGATCTATAGCTTTCCCTGAGAGCTGACTTTATACTGCTTGAAGACTCCGGTGGAAGGTCTGCAATTTTTTGTGCTTGCGACATTACTTTTTCTCGAATTTCTTCTACAGGATACACCTCGTCCACAAGACCGATTTCCTTTGCTTCGTGACCTTTTAAAGCTTTGCCGGAAAATAAAAGCTCTCTTGTGTTTTTCTTGCCTACTAAATCTTGTAGGAACATTGCAGCACAGGAAGGAAAACTCATACCAATAAGAGCCTCAGGAAATGCGATTCGAGCTTTCTTGTCTGCCATAAATCTATAGTCTCCATAGATTGCAAAAACAGAGCCTGCTCCCATACAGTGACCATTCAACAATACAATCAAAGGAATCGGTAGAAAAAAGAATTTCTCCGCAGCCTCCATGACTATAGTAAAATTTTCACGGATTTCCTTTTCGGTTTTGTCTAAAAACATCAGTGGGTCTAAGCCATTTGAAAAAAATCCTTCGACTCCACTTGTTAATATTACGACTCTGGCAGGCTTTTTTAGGCTAAGCTCATCAATTTTTTCTATGAATGAAAGAAACGCTTCTTTGTTGAGTGCATTCACTTCGTTGAATGTAAATTTTAATTCCAGAATATTTCCGGTTTTTGTTTCTTCAAAATATTTATTCATAGTTAATGGATTTTTCATAGAGGGAGGGCTGTAAAGCCAGTTTCAAAAGAAAAGACGTAAAATCCTATTCAGTATAGAATTTTACGTCTCAATAATATGCGTTGTTAAGGTAAAAATATTACCCTTTTTTCATTCTAATTCAGATATAAACTATTGTCAATTATAAATTTAAAATATTTTTTATATTTTCATTCCAAAAATGGGGTCGTCCAAGGATAGTTTTGCTCAATTTTTGATTGAAAGAGGGGTAGGTCACAAAATGAAAACCTTCAGAAATAATTTTGACTTTATAGAAGTGCTAAGCATAGATGAAGTAAAGAGTATTTTTATGACTTTTAGAAAAAATTTCCTATAAGATATACTATTTTTTAAAGAATTTACAAGATGGAAAACTTACTGCTTTATACAATAGGGTACGGCAACCGGAAAACCGATGAATTTCTCACTTTGCTAAAAAGTTTTTGTATTGAATGCCTCATCGATGTTCGTTCAGAGCCTTATTCAAAGTATAACCCTTTGTACAACCAAAATAGACTAAAAATTTTTTTAGAAGAAAACAAAATCAGTTATATTTTTATGGGAGACAGTATAGGTGGAAGACCCGTAGATAAATCTTGCTATAATTATTATGGAAAAATTGACTATGAATTAGTCAAAACAAAAGACTTTTTCAAGAAAGGTATTAAAGAATTAAAAGCTCTGTATAAAAATGCTAATTCTGTATTGATGTGCAGTGAATGGAAACCCCACGAATGCCACAGAAGTAAATTAATTGGAAAAGTTTTAGCCCAAGAAAATATTTTCCTAAAGCACATTGACGAAAAAGGAAAACTAATAGACCAAATATCAGTAATGAACCAGCTAAATAAAGGATTTGGAGAATACGACTTGTTTGGTAACCCAATAAATTGAAAACGGAAAAATTCTATTCTCATAAATAAATTTTTTAAATATTTAATAAATTACTTTTGAAAAATTATAATCAATAAAAATAATTTGAATTTTTTCTATTCCCATTTTTTTAACTCTGAGAAAAGATCATAAATTCTATTTGAATTAAAAGAATAAAAATTTTTGATGTAGATATGGAAAGACCTGAATACGGAGTAAATCCTCTTTGGAAATTTTTATCTGCAAATTATTCTTTAACTGAAGTATTTGATTTATTTGCCCCATACAAAGGCGCAAATGTAAAAATCACTGAAGGTCCCTACCCGGGGAAGTCGATTCAGTCTTCGATGAAATTGATTCCCGGAAATACTAACTATGTTGGCACTCATTTCGGAGGCTCACTTTACTCTATGTGTGACCCGTTTTTTATGTTTCTACTAATGCAAGAGCTTGGTGAAAACTATATTGTCTGGGATAAGGCAGCTTCCATTGATTTTGTAAAACCCGGAAAAGGTACTGTATCTGCAATTTTTTATATCCCGGATGAAGAAATCGAAAAAATAAAAAATGAAGTGGCTATAAAAAGAAAGATGGATAAAGAATTTTTTGTAGAAGTAAAAGATGAGAGCGAGCAAATCGTTGCCCGAGTGAGAAAGGTATTGTATATCAGGAAAAAGAAGTGAATGGTGTTATTTTAGCTTATTCGCTTCTTCCATTGTCCAAATAAGAATAGCAAGTAGTGAAGATGCTTTCTTAAATCTTATAAAATAGTGATCGTTTCCCCAAAGCGGGAGTATATCTCCTTCTGGTATAATAGCGTCAGGGAGTAGAGTCAGTCCGTCGTTTGGTCCATAAGGCTTCAATTGCAAATAATTTGGAAATGCACGAAGTGAAATATGGGTGGACAAAGGAACTCCGATTATATTTAGAACATAAAAATTATTTGGAATTTTTAATTCAAAAGATAGGGTAGAATCTTCGCTTTTACGAATATCATAAAGACCTTGGTAGCTATACCCATATAAAAAAGTTAAAAATCTTAAAAATAACCTTTTCCTTAAAGTATCTGTATTGTTTGTCACTAGCTCTGTGCCTTTTAAAAGACCTGCGACATTAAGCCAAGCTTTCACGTTGGAAAAATATTTCTCATTTCCACAAAGCTCGATTGATTTTTTAATATCGCTACCGCCTTTACTTGTCCCGTAAAGTATTATTTTTTCACTTCCTTTGAAGTCTTGTATAAATTTGCAAATTGTTTTGGCGTTAGTTTCCACTGAGCTATCTTGACCTATTGGAATATTTCCATGAGGCATGTTTACATATCTCAAGACTTTTCTAACTGGCTCACCATCTGCGCCTGTAATTGGGTTATCTTTATAAAACATCCCCGGTATAATTGCTAGATAAAAACCGGACTTGGATAAATCGAGTTTAGAGGCTCTTTTTTAGCTATGAAACTTCTTTTTGTCCTCTACGATATTTGCAACTACACTAGGATCGGCTAAGGCAGATATATCTCCAAGGGAGTCGTATTCACCGTTTGCAATTTTTCGTAAGATTCTTCTCATGATTTTACCGGATCTGGTTTTCGGTAAGCCTGAAGCCCAGTGGATAACGTCAGGTTTTGCGATTTTACCGATAATTTTTTCAACCATTCCGTTCAACTCTTGCTTTAATTCATCGTTTGTAGTTACTCCATTTTTTACTGTTACATAAGCGTAAATACCTTGTCCCTTCACATCGTGCATAAATCCAACGACTGCAGCCTCAGCAACAGATGGGTGCTCTACTAAAGCACTTTCAATTTCAGCAGTTCCGATTCTATGCCCCGAAACATTTAACACATCATCTACCCTGCCCGTGATCCAGTAATAACCATCTTTGTCTCTTCTTGCCCCGTCTCCCGTAAAATAGTAACCCTTGTACTGTGAAAAATAAGTCTCTTTGAATCTTTTTGGGTCACCGTAAACTCCTCTCATCATGGCAGGCCAAGGAGCTTCTATACAAAGATTTCCGGAAATTTCTCCCTTTTCTAAAATTGGATTTCCTTCGTTGTCAACAATTACGGGTCTTACTCCAAAAAATGGCAGGGTTGCAGAGCCGGGCTTTGTAGGAATTGCTCCCGGAATTGGTGAAATCATTATCATTCCGGTTTCGGTCTGCCACCAAGTATCCACTATAGGGCATTTTCCTTTTCCGATATTTTTATTGTACCACTCCCAAGCCTCCGGATTAATAGGCTCTCCAACTGATCCGAGTATTCGTAGAGACTTTAGGGAATATTTTTTTGGGATTTCGGTTCCCTCTTTTGCAAGTGCTCGAATCGCTGTAGGCGCTGTATAGAATACGTTGACTTGGTATTTGTCGATCACTTGCCAAAACCTACCCGCATCCGGATAAGTGGGAACTCCCTCAAACATTATTGAAGTCGCTCCATTGGATAAAGGCCCGTATAAAATATAACTATGACCTGTGACCCAACCTATATCGGCAGTGCACCAATAGGTATCCTCTAACTTATGGTCAAACACATAGTGAAAACTCAAATTTACCCCAAGTAAAAAACCAGCCGTAGTGTGTAAAACCCCCTTTGGCTTACCTGTAGAACCGGATGTATAGAGTATGAAAAGTGGATCTTCTGAATTTGCCTTATATGGCTCACACTCCGGTTTGATGTCTGGAGATTTCATTAAAAAATGCCACCAGTGGTCTCTACCCTCTACCCAGTTTAAGTTAGTTTCAATTCCGGTTCTACGAACTACAATTACGTCTTGAATCTTAATCGAAGACTTTGCAATAGCAGTGTCCACATTTTTTTTCAAGTCAATAATTCTTCCACCTCTAAATCCACCGTCTGCTGTAATGATGCAAGTCGGCTTGCAATCTTCTATTCTACCATGAATCGCCTCAGGAGAAAATCCTCCAAAAACAATGGAATGAATTGCGCCAATTCTTGTACAAGCCAAGGCAGAAATTGCAATCTCAGGAATCATGGGTAAATAAATTAATACTCTATCTCCAGGCTTTACACCTTTCTTTTTTAGTACATTTGCAAACTTACAAACCTCGTGGTACAATTCTTGGTATGTATAGGTTTTGGATTCGTCCGGGTTGTCTCCTTCCCAGATTATTGCAGCCTTATTCTTTAAGTGAGAGTTTAAATGCCTGTCAAGACAGTTGTAAGATACATTTAGTTTTCCTCCTTCAAACCATTTTACTTTTCCCTCTGTGAAGTCGTGTGTGAGTACCTTGTTCCATTTTTTAAACCAAGTTAGCCTTTCTGCCTGTTTTGCCCAAAACTTTTCTGGAGACTTTATAGACTCTTGGTATAGTTTTTTGTAATTTGCAAAATTCAAATTTGACTGAGATATAAATTCCGGTTTAGGTTTGTAAACTTTTGCTGCCATGGTGACCTCGTAGGTGTATTCGATGTATTAGCCTTAGTTAATAAAATTAGGTTTCCCGTGCAAGAAAAAAATGTTGTTATTGCATATATTCTTGGCCAGGGGACATTTTATGCTTAGATTTTTTCCTATTACTGCCACATTGCTTTACTGATTTAGGTACCTTCGACAGTTCCACTTAGCTTAGTCGAATGTGTCCGTGTCTCAGGTAAAATGAAACTTGGGGAACTAAGGAAAATAGACTTGAAAATTATGATTCGTTAAGTGAAGTATACTATTCAGAGTTAAACGATGTATCCAAAAGAAGAAGCAAGAAAGAATATAAAAAATTTAGCTGAAAGTTTTGGCGAAAAATTAGATTTTATTAAAACATCCGGTCAGTACAAAGAAGCTCAAATTGAAGATGAATTCATCAAACCGCTTTTCAAATACCTTAATTGGAATATCTCGAATGAAGGAATTAAAAATCATGCTGAAAGAGAATTTATTGTTCAAGCTCAAGGTCGATAAGGAAAAGAGCCAGACTACTTATTAAAATTAAATGAGAAACCTTGCTTCTATATCGAAGCAAAACATTCAAAATATTATTTGGGTGGAAGGACTGAGGATAAAGGCAAAGTAAAAGAAAGAACAGATTATATTTGGCAAGCCTATTCTTATTCGTATTCCACACAAACCAGACCAAGTTACGAAAAAGTCGATTTTGCGCTACTTACTGACTTTGAAGAGTTTCGTTTTTTTGATTGTACTTTTGCTGTTAAAAATTCTGATTTAATTAATAATTATTGTGTCCTCGATTGGACTTACAAAGACTACATAGAAAAATTTGATACGCTATGGGAATACTTTGAAAAAGAAAACGTTAGGCAAGGTAGCTTAAATAAATTATATATAAACGAAAAAAAAGTAAAAGAGAATCGCATTCCTCCTGACAAAGCTTTCTTAAAAGATTTAGATGACGAGAAAGATGGATGGCGAATTAAACTTGCAAAAGATATATATAAATATAACCCCCAGCTTAAGCTGGGGGCGACTGGAAGTTCTGCAGAATTTATCACCCAGGCGGTTCAATTAATTCTAGATCGTTTTATTTTTATTAAAGTATTATCAGATCGAGAAATCGAAGAAGACATTATTCACAATATAGTAAATAAAATCCAAAACATAAAAGAAAAATCCGCAGAGGCAGAAGATTCTTCTGCCTATTCTGTGTATGATGAATGCAAAGAAATTTTTGATGTGTTAGATAAGACATACAATGGAAGTATTTTCACAAAACGTTCTGAACTCGATTCTGTTAAGGTAAGCAATAAAGTCTTACTAGAAATTTTAAAAGACTTGCAACCGGAAAATTCTCGATATAACTTTAAAGTCATTCCTATCGAAATTCTCGGAACTATCTACGAACAGTTTTTGGGCAAAGTAGTAGTAACCAATGACAAACGTGCTAGCATTGATTATAAACCAGAAGTTAGGAAAGCAGGTGGTGTTTATTATACCCCTGATTATATTGTAAATTACATCAGAAGAAATTAAAATTGTGGAGGGGGAGAATGTCTGAACTGTGATTTATATGATTAAATGATTGCCATGATTTTTTTATAAGGAAAACTTTTCATAATATGAAATCATAATAATCACACGAATCATAGTTCAGACAGGAGATTCTCATGATAAACGAAGCCTATAAATATTCCGATCTAACTTCAAAGATCATTGGCTGTGCGATTACAGTGCATAAGACGCTTGGCAATGGGTTTCAGGAAGTTATTTATCAGCGAGCTTTAGCCATTGAGTTGAACCTATCTAGTATAAGTTTTCAGCGTGAATTTGAAATGCCAATCCATTACCGTCATCAAAAGATAGGAACAAGACGAGTTGATTTTTTAGTTAAAGAAGTTGTTTCTGTAGAATTAAAAGGGATTAATAAGTTGGAAGATGTTCATTATGCACAGGCAATTAATTATCTGGAAGCCAACCAATACTTTTCGACTTGGAAAATAGGTTGCGGAAATTTATTTTTTGACATCCATTTTGTCCGACAATAGAGGTATAATATAAATATGGCTAGTTCAAAACATTTAAGACAGATTTTCCAATTTGCCAAAATTGGTAACGAAGACGCTTTTAAAAAAGTTGCCGAAGAAATTATCCAAGAAGAGCGTGAAAAGCAACATCATTTATTGGCAAATGATTTAGAAGAAATTTTATACGGAAAAGTATCCAAGGTATTACCTTTTCAGATTTTAAAAGAAGAGATCCCTCTAGACAAAGAAAAAAACTTACCTTTATTAACAGTATCCACAGCTAGCAAGTCTCTAAATGATATTGTTCTTTTTGAACAAAATTTAAATGTAATAGAAAGAATTCTTCTAGAAAGTCGAAAAGTCGAAGTTTTGAAATCTTACGGTTTGAAACCAATTGATAAAATACTTTTTTATGGACCTCCAGGTTGTGGAAAAACAGTTACTGCCGAGGCGATAGCTTTTGAATTAGAATTACCCTTTGTAGTTATTCGTTTAGATTCCATAGTATCTTCTTTTTTAGGTGAGACTTCTTCGAATCTTAGAAGGGTTTTTGATTTTATAAATAAAAATAGAATGGTAGTATTGTTCGATGAATTTGATGCGTTAGGCAGAGAGAGGTCTGATTCGTCTGAACACGGAGAAATCAAACGAGTAGTAAATGCATTATTGCAAATGTTTGATAGTTACAAAGGAAATAGTATATTGATTGCGGCGACGAATCATGAATCAGATTTAGATTCTGCTGTTTGGAGAAGATTTGAGGAAGTGCTAATTTTTAATTTACCTGATAATAATCAAATTAAGAGATGGTCTTGCCCCCTAAAACTGGAATACAAAAAAAGGGGATAAAGGAGACTTGATAATATGATAAGAAGAAATAACTATGGCAAAGAATTTAAGGAAAAAATAGTAATGGAAATTTTGTCCGGGCAGAGTTCCGTTTCGCAAATAGCTCAAAGGGAAAAGGTAAATCCTCAAACAATCCGAAATTGGAGAAATGAGATAGATACAGGAAAGTTTGAACAAAATAATCAAACCGAATTTGCTTTAAGGAAACGAGTCGCAGAATTGGAAGGTGCACTTGCCAACCTTGCGTTAGATAATCACATTTTAAAAAAAGCCCAAAAATATCTGCAAGACTGGAAGCAAAAAGAGAAATTATCAGGAAGTATCTCGCACCAGAATTTGGAATTGTAAAAAGCTGTAAAGCTTTGGAGATCAGTATCTCTTCCTTTTATTACCAATCGGATGCAAAGATTAAAAGAAAACAGGAGGATAAGCAACTAATAGAAAAGATTGAAGCATATCTGGATTTAATGCCTCAATCAGGTTACAGGTCTGTCACTTATTTTCTGAGAAATGATATGAAAATCAATCATAAGCGAGTTTACAGGATCATGCATGAAAACCTTTTAAAATGCAGTCCGAAGAGGGCTTATCATCATGCGACCACGGATTCAAAACATAACCTGAAAAAATATCCAAATCTTCTTAAGGACAAGTCAATTAATCATGCACGAGTAATAGTTGGTGATGTTACTTTTTTTGATGTTCAGGGGAAAAATCATTATCTGGCATCACTAATGGATATGGAAAACAGAGAGGTCATCGGACGAGCTGTTTCTGATAAACTTAATAGTGAACTTGTCAGGTCTGCATTTGAGTCGGCTCTCATGAACAGAGGAAGTCTCGAAGGTTACATTCATCATACTGATTCTGATAGAAGATATTGTTCGCATGAATATATAGAACTTCTGAACAATTCCAAAATACAAATTTCAATGTGTCTTGGTAATGCATATGAAAATGCACACGCAGAATCTTTTAATAAAACTATCAAGTATCAAGAGATAAATATCTCCTGTTATGCTGATAAAATTGAAGCAGCCAAAAGTATTTTTCAATTTATTGATCGGTACAATTCAATCAGACCTCATTCAGCTTTAGGAGGACTATCTCCTCTGCAATTTAAAAATAAACAAAAAATATGATTTTTTTCTTTACAGTTTTAGGGGGGCACTTCAAGACTTCTAGAAATGAAACTCAGAGGCGTTAGGCGTAACTTCAAAGAAGGAATCCAAATTGTTAGCAATAAGTTTAAAGGAATGAGTCATGCCGATATAGAGAGAATTCTTAGACGGGCTATTAAAGACATGATTCTTCAAGGAAGAGATTTTTTGGAAGATAAAGATATTGATTCTTCTATTTCAAATGAAAAATCCAGAAAGCGTTCTGCCAGAAAAAGAAAGTAAATGCCCGGAATTTACGAACATATAAAGTTCCAAAGAGAAACCAGCTTTACCGAGCGAAGACCTAAGAAAGGATTTGGTGGTATTTCATTTCAAGGAAATCCTAAAGATCATGCTCAGAAACTACAAAATAATATTAATGAATTAAAAGAGAATGTGCAGGATGAAATTTCAGGTTACGATGAAAGATTTTTGCTGAAACTAAATGTGGCTGATAATTTTTCGCCAGACGCTTTTGAGTCAATTGAAGGAGTTCAGGTTGTAAGTCAGGAAAATAAAGAAGTAGTAATTTTATTTTCCACCGAAAACGCATTATCTGAATTTGAAAGAAGATTATCAACGTATGCCTCCAATGGAAACGTTACTCGAAAAGAAATTATTGAAGCTACTAGATCGTTTGAACTTTGGTCTGCGGAAGATAGAATTGGTGATGTATTAAAAAGAGAAGGACTACCATTAATTGAAACTTTTATTTTAGATATAGAACTTTGGAATCTTGAAAGCAATCAGGAAAGAAATAAAATGTTAGATGCATTTGAGTCTTTCTTGAAGCAAGATGAGATAATAATTTTGGATAAGGTGAATAATTCATATATCACAATTTTGAGAGTCAAGTGTACGAAACTTAATTATCAAAGACTCCTAAAGCACAGAGACATTCGAACAATTGATTTACCGCCGAAGTTCACTTTAGATTCCTCCTTGCTTCAAACAGATGTTTCGTATTTGCCAAATCCTATTCCACCCAATAAAGAGGCTCTACGGGTTGCAATCTTAGACAGTGGATTAAATGCAAACCATCCTTTACTCAAAGGTGGAATGATTGGAGAAGCCCGCTCCTATATTGACACAAATGATGTTTCTGATCACACAAAACATGGAACAGCCGTTTCAGGAATTGCTCTGTATGGTGAAATTGAAGAATCAATTCGCAGTAAAAGTTTTATAGCAAATTTTTATTTACTCTCTGGAAAAATTTTAGACGAAAACAATGAGTATGATGAGAAATTTATAGAAAATCAAATCGATAAAGCAGTCAGAGAATTTCATACTGAATACGGATGTAAAATTTTTAATTTATCAATTGGGGACCAAAGGCGACCCTATGCAGGAGGAAAAGTAAGTTCTCTAACACTAACTCTTGACAATCTTTCGCATGAACTTGGAATATTGTTTGTCATTTCGGCAGGAAATTTATCCAATCAAGAAATTAAAGATAAAATAGAAAAAGGACAATCCTATCCTAAATATTTATTAGAAGATTCTAATATACTTGAACCTGCAAATTCTATAAATTCTCTAACGGTTGGTAGTATTGCAAAATATGATAAAAGTCGAACAGCAGCGAATAATCAGAATGATCCTGCTTATCAACTTATGGCTCCAAGAGATTCTATTTCTCCATTTAGGATTTGGGATAGGAGGAAGTATTAAACCTGATCTAGTAGCTTATGGTGGTAATTTAAGCATAGATCATAGAAGTAGAAGCCTAAATAAAAATGGTCTTGGGGTTATTAGTTTGCATTCAAAATTTCTCGAAGGAAACTTATTTACAGAAGATATTGGAACTAGCTACTCCGCACCTTATATTACGCATCTTGCAGGTAGAGTCTCTTCTTATTCAAAAGATTTTTCTTCGACATTAATTAAAGCTCTTTTGGTTGCAAGTGCTGAAACCAATTCAGTAAAGATAGATGAATCAATTCAAAAAGAGGATTCATTTAAGCTAAGAGGCTACGGGAAGGTGGACGAAGAATTTTTATTTAGATCGAGTGAAGAGGTAGTAATACTATATGCGACAGATTTTATACAAAATGATAAAAACCATTTCTATGAAATTCCTATTCCAGAAGATTTCTTTTTGGGAAATAAACGCAAAAGAGAAGTTACAGTAACGCTTTCTTATCATTCTTCTGCACGAAACACAAGAGTAAATTATAGGGCAAGTAGAATTTCATTTAGACTTCTAAGAAAAAACTCTATGGAAGAAGTAGTAAAAATGTTTAATAAAGCTACCAGTAAAGAAGATTATGAAAATATTCCAGAATACAATCAAAATAGAACAATCTCCTCAAAACTTAGAGACAAAGGAACAGTGCAATCTTCAACGTGGGAACTCAAACAACCAAGAAATTCCAATTACTATTTAGTCGTAACTCGTAATGATTTTTCGTGGGGTGAAAAAATTTCTAAAACAGAAGAAGAATACTCTTTGGCTATTGTTATCAAAGATAAAGAAGCAAAGGAAGCCAAATTATACTCTCAAATTAAAGAGAAAATTGTAATTAGAGAAAAAATCAAATTATAGGAATTTATTTTTTAGATTCGGATGGAAATCCTCAAGGAGAGTTAAAAAATGAGAGCAATTGAAACAATCATGGATGTAAAGGAAAACGGTGAATTTGTTTTACATTTTCCGAGAGAAGTAAAACCAGGAAGATATAAAGTTGTAGTGGTGGTTGAAGATGACCTCATTGGAGAGGAATATGAATTATCCCCTGAAATAGAGAAAGCATATAAAGCAGAGATTGACAGGCGACTTGATGAAATGAAAAGAAATCCTCACCCTGGGTTTACGATGAAAGAAGTTGCCCAAGAGCTTACGGTAGAGCTTGGCAGAAAAATACAAACTCGAACCATCAGCTAAAAAAGATATTAAAGAATCAGTAATTTACTACGAGGAAAGAAAAGAAGGATTAGGTGGAGAATTTATTGATGAAGTAAATTTAAAAATACAAGAGATTGCAGAAAAACCGGAGAAGTATCCTCTTTTTCATAAAGAAGCAAGAAAAGCATCTTTGAAAAGATTTCCTTTTAATAGTATTTATGCAATCAAAGACGCTTTTATTTCTATAATAGGTGTATGGCATAAGAGTAGAGACCCAAATCAATTAGAAAAAGAATCGATGATGAATAAGTATTGCAAATAGAACTGGAAAGTAATAGGAAACCAGCCTTCGACATCCGTGTCTCGGCAGGTTTGAAATTGGGGGCGGACTTCTTAAGTTACTACCGCACTTTCGATTTTTGAAGTCACGTCGGCTACTTTTAACGTTATAGTTAATTCAGGGAGGCTTTTCAAATGGTAGGGTTGAAATGAAGGGCCATTTCTTTTTTCGGATTTCGTTTTGCAATAACCTAAGTAAATGTATCGCATATCAATTTCCTTTACTTTTCCGGATAAACGAATCAAGCCAAAGGTATTCTTGCTTTTATTTATAAAAAAGGCACCGATTTTTACGTAAATAGACTAATTGACGGTTACAAATAGAGCCTTGTTTTAGGAAAATTTTTCTGTGATTTTGCACACTGTGTGCAAAATTAAACAGATTCGGGACGTTAGGCGGTATAGGTATAAGGGGGATTACATGTTTAGCACTGATTTTGTTGTTTTCGTGTAAAAATGTGGGAACTCCAATTCGGAGGACTGATGACAGATGCCTGAGGTCGGAAATAGTGGAGGTAGAATCTTTGCAAATAGGTTTATCTTGTAGATAGAGGTTTTGAGCCTTAGTAGAGTTTTTGAAATTTCGCTTTTAGTGCAGATTTTACACTTTTCGTGCTAAAATGTGGGAACTCCACTCTTTTTTGGGGGATTACAGGTTTAGTGCAGATTTAGGACTTTTTCTGAAAGGCTCAAAAAAATCCTAAAACTTGTAAAAATTGTATTTTCACTGCGATATTTTTTTTCTTATATCAAAAAACGAGATACTGAAAACCGTTCGAATGGTAATTTGCAAGTCATTCCCGTCGTATCTTAGATCAAGCTGTAAAGGATCGATATTTTTTATTTACATCAGCCGGATAAGAGAATAATCAATTAAAATAAAATATAACCCAATGATAAACTTTTCAAATGAAAATTCTATTTCTGTTTTTGAGGTTGAAGTATTCTCATTTGCTCATGAACTAAATTTACGATTTCTGTCCTGAGTGGAGTTTTCCATTCTCCCGCAAATGCTATCGAATCGGATAGATATTTGTATGCCAAAGCGAGATCCATTTTTCTCCATGCCAAAACTCCTAAATTCCATAGAGCCGCTGCGGATTTTTGATTGGAGATTTGGTTTGCTTCTAAAAATTTTTTTTCTCCTTCATCAAATTTCATATTTCTGATATCTTTCAACCCTTCTGCTAAAATGTCTCCAACCTGATTTCGTAATTCCTTGTTTTCTTTGGTATCTGGAATTCCATCAAGGTCTTTGTAGAGCTTAACGGTATATAATTCTGAAATAGGTGAAATGGCTTTTGCAAGTTCCAGAGATTGAGAATATGCTGCATTACTAAAAAAATGCTTTAAACCTGAATTATCTGCAGTGCACAGAGATCCCTCTCTTGAAATCGTATAATCTGGTTTAGAAGACAATTGAATAGAGTTGCCATTTTTTAAGTTGATTAGTTTTCCCTCTATCTGAAATTGAAAAGTAATTTTGGAAATATTTACCTGATAGGGAATTTGTTCATACTGCTGACAGGTAGAAGAACCATCTTTATGACGAGCCCAGTTTGTACATTGACCCTGTCTGTATCTTGTTACAGAACTTAGATTACATAAAATATTTTTAATCGGAGTCGTATTCATTAAATAAAGAACGCCTATCGAAAATGTATTTTGAACAGAACTGTATTGTTTGTTATCGAGTAATTTGAATAATCCCGAACGATCCATCATTTCCTGAGTTGCAAAGTATTTATTTTGCAAAAATCCATCCTTTGCACCAGCTTCCATTGAAGATACATACTCTCCGTATTCACTCTTCGAATGTTTTTTATTTTCATTAGCTACAATTCCTATTTTTTTTGAAGCCCCAATTTTCGTAATAAAATCCTCTTGCATATTTTTTACTTTTTCGACCTGAACAAAAGTCACACAATTTGAAAATCCAAGAACAACAACACAAGCCATTTTTTTTAATACTTTCACAGATTTTTACTCCTAACGATTTTTTAAAGTCAGATATGATACGAAATATTTCAGGTATAGAATGATTTATCATACGACTGATTACTCTTTCATATAAACTATTTTGAATAAAATGTCAATATCCCAAATGGGATAAAAGTAAATCCGAACGGACGAATTCAGAAAATCAAATACAATCACAAATTGAATGGAATTTTCATGAAGAGTTTGTATTTACCCAAATCTGTAGTTTCCTGCAACTCTCCTCCACAATCCACAATTCTTCTGGTAATACTGATTTTTCCTATTCCAAATGAACTTCCTTTTTGAAATATAGTTGAAGTGGATAAGGTAATCCAAATACTTTCTGAATCCACATCCAACTCCCAATCAGAGTCATCCGCACCGTATTTCAAATCATTTGTGACAACCTCTGAAATAACAGGTAATAAAAACTTTCTTGCTCCAAAAGATACCTTTGAAAAATCTCCTTTTTTTTTCTCCGGTATCAAAAACCTGATTTTTCTTCGAGAAATTTCATATCTTCTGTTCAGAATCATTTTGAATCCCATTAGAAAATCCTCATTCAGCAATTTTTCTTCTTCATGATTTTGTAACCGTGACCTCAATTTAGAAATTGTGACAATCACTGTTCTGCGGAAATTATCGATTAAGGCAAAATCTAAGACTTGACCCGGCTTCAATTTATTTGTCAGTTGCACTAAATCAGTTAAACCACTCCCTAGAAAATCATGCATATCCTGAATGACTTCTTTTCTTTCTTTTGCGATTAGTTTTTTTTGTAATATACGGATGGTGTGAGTTTGTTTAAAAGATTGTTGTCTAACCCGAAACCAATGATTATTAAAAAAGGAAGAGAATATGTATGTCGGAATGTAATAAGTTGCCAGCGTCCAAAATCTATCGTGACTAAAACTATCTAACTCAAAAATAGAAAAACGGATATAAAAGATAATGTAGCAAAAAAACCAAATATATCTATATATTTTAGGCTTTTCAGGAAAAATAATACTCGTAAGAATTACTACTAATGTATTCGCAAAACCCACTTTCGGATTGTCAAAACTACCGACAGGATCATGAGCCATAGTTTCAAATTCAAGAAGGATACTAATGCATAAAAATAAAATATAGAAATATCTATCTCTGAAATTTGAATTTTTTCTACTGTAATAAACCATAGCAAGTGTGGAGAAGACCATGGCGAGGTCTAAATATAGAAGAATGAAGCATGATCTACGCCATTCAAGATAGACACCAAGAACATTTGCGAGTAAAAAAATATAAGCAAACAAATGACTGGAAAATTTTCGATCGTGGATTGTTAGAATTTCATAGCGATCTTTTTGTATTTTTGAATGAAAGGAAATCATGCGTAAAAAAATCTAAACATCAACATTTGATTTTTGTAATTTTTTGTGTTGTAAAATCAATTCAACTTTAGAGTTTACGTGCAGTTTTTTGTATATGCTTTTTAGCTGATTTCGCACCGTACCTTCGGAGGTTTGAAAAAATGCGGATATTTCTCGTGTACTCATCCCGTCTATTACATGATTTAAAATATCATTTTCTCGATTTGTGAGCGTTTTGATCTTGGCATCCACAGGACGATTCTGGAAAAATTGCATAACTTTATAGGCAATTGTAGGTGTCATCACTCCCCCGCTCTTATAAACTAGCTCTATCGTTTCTCCTAGGTGATAAATATCGGTTTTTAAAATATATCCGCACGCTCCAGCCTTTAAAGCCGTAAAAATTTTTTCCTCATCCTGCATGATTGTAATTACAAGAATCTTGCATCTTGGATTCATTTTTAATATCTTGGGTATTATGGAAATTCCATCACTATCAGGAAGTCCAATGTCTAAAAAAATCAGAGTAAATTTTTGAATTTCCGGGTATGTGAAAAATTCATCTGAAGAAGAAAATTGTAATACTTTTGGATCAAATGGAAGTTTTATCAATTCGGTAAAAATATGCTTTCGGAAATTCCAATCATCTTCAATAATACCTATAGAAATATTTTTTGGAATTTCTGAATTCATCTGTTGTATTGTTTAATGTAAATGATGTCCTGTCGAATCTTTTTTTATTCAAAAATTTCAACTTTCATTTTTACGATAAGCCTTTTTCAGAGTTTTTTATAATTTACGATAGCCTATAGTTGGACGGCATTTTCATTCTCCCCCCAAAAAAAAATTAGCATTGAATTTAATTACGTTTTTCGCTGAACGTCCGTGTCCAACGAGGGATAGAAAAAATAAATACGACATAATGAGTTGATTTAAAATTAAAGAAAATTATTATGTAATTATACTGGGGAAAATGTACTCTAAAACAAAAAAGCTTAACACAAACTTATGAATAAAGAACACGATAGAGTATTTCTTCAGTTTTTGGATGAGACAGAAGAAGTAAAAATAGTTAAATCAATCCTAAAAAGTCCTATTGGGTTATCACAAGATATTATTAAACGCCTATTTGAAAATCGGTTTAACGAACTGAACGATGACTTAGATGAAATAAAACAATTCGCGGCTGGTGTTAATAGAGCAAGAAGTCTCGCCTCTTCATATTCTTTAGCTTCCTATTATTCTTATTTATTTTCTTTTCATCAACATTTCAATAGTTCTGATCGAGCAAGACAAGGTAAAGTACTTGAAGCAATGCTTCAAGGGATTCTTAGCAATTATTGTGGTTGCGATAAAGTAGCTAAATCACCAACAGAAACAAAAGAACTGTTTGAAGAGTTATTTCAAAAAAATTCACCTCGATTAGATGCAGATGTAGTTGGTATAGATTCAAAAAATTCAAAAGCAATCGTAATGCAGCTAAGATCAAGAGATGATACAGGAGGAACAACTGCTAAAAGTTCGTTAGTAGAGCTATTAAAAGAATTTTTAAGGGAATCAGTCGGTTTTAGAATTCATGTGCCGACGTTTTTCCCGCCCATGAAAACGACCGTCCAACAGAAGCGTGTTGAGCTGCGACCCCGAATAAAAAACTTCTCATACGCTCGAACGATAAAATAAACTCCGTATGAAAAGTGGTATTGTATTTCGAAAGTTTTAGACTTTCTCTTCGAGAAGACCTTTTGCTATCACTCTAAGCGCCATTACTTCTTCAGCGCCTTCGAAAATTGAAAATACTCTTGAGTCAACATAGTATCTGGAGACTGCATACTCTTCTGCATAGCCCATACCACCGTGTATTTGCATAGCTTCCCTGCACACCCACTCAGAGATTTTTGAAGCGTAAAATTTAATCAGTGTAGCTTCCATTTGTCCTTTGTGCTCATCTAACATTTTTCCTACAGTGTAAGTAAATTGGCGAGATGCCTGAATAATCATTGCCATCCTTGCAAGTTTGTACTGGGTTAAATTGTATTCGTAGATTGGTTTTTTGAAAACTTGGCGCTCTTGTGCGTAGCGTAGAGCTGCTTCAAAAGAGGCTTGCATAACTCCATTGGCTCTTGCGGCTGTTTGAATTCTTCCGCCTGCAAACCCTTCCATTTGCAAATAGAACCCTTTTCCTCTTCCGGACTCACCACCTACTAAGTTTTCCTCTGGTACAAAATAATCTTGGAATGAAACTTCAAAAGAGTGCATTCCTCTATAACCAATCGTGCCAATCGCTTTCCCTTCAATTCGCCCGCCTTTTTCTTGAGTATGGTCAAAACTATGACCTGTAAATCTAGGTTTTTCGGCAAGAAGGATAGATAAACCTTTATGTTTTAGAGAAGGATCGGTTTCTGTTCTGCAAAGAACAAGCAGTAAATTTGCGTAGCCTGCAAAAGTACACCAAGTTTTTACTCCATTTATTTTCCATCCACCTTCGCATTTAGCTGCAGTCACACTCATCCCTGCAACATCAGATCCATAATTTGGCTCGGTTACTGCTACCCCGCACATTACTTCTCCTGAAGCAAGTTTTGGAAGCCATTTTTGTTTTTGCTCTTCTGTTCCACCTTTTAATAAAGCTTTGGAGACTATTTCAGGTCTTGTAATCAAGCTACCTGCAATTCCAAGACTTCCACGAGAAAGCTCTTCAGTAACTACAAGCATACTTAAATTGTCAGGTTTTGAGTCCGGTTGAATTCCACCGAATTTTTCAGGAATACAAAGTCCGAAGCAACCCATTTCGTTCAAGCCGTCAATAATTTCTTGAGGGATGATATCGTCAGTTCTATGAACGTGCTCTGCGTGAGGCTTTACAATATCCTCTGCAAATTTACGGAAAGTATCTCTAAAAACATCGTGATCCTCGCTTAGCCCGTAAACACCCGCATGCCCTTTCTCGATTACTTGAGAAATAATATGTGAATAATTTGAAATTTTAGAAGATTCTTCAATGAAGCTTGTAATTTCTTTTGAAAATAAATCATGTAAAATTTTTTCGGAGGAGATTGCAAATTCGGTAGGTCTGGAAATAAGCTCGTTTCTGATATGACTAATTGTTTCTGCAGCAAAAGTTACGGCCATACACTTTTCGAGATCACTTGTGCCAATAGAATCATCCCAAGCGTATTTTATAAAATTTTCTGCAATTTTTTGTTCTGCGGTTAGCCAGGAGATTCCGTAACCTACAAGCTGGTTTTCATCCATTTTTGAAACAGAAATTGAATCTTTTTCTTTGCACAGTGCAGCTAAACTTTTTGTAACTTCAGAAATAGTATTGCCTGAAACTTCTAATGCTTTCACTGCTGAATTTTTATCGAATTTTGGTGTATTCGTGCTCATATCGACCTTCTTCTTTCAAATTTTAACTTAATATTCTAGCTTTAAAACAAGTTTTTTTAAAAGGGAGAGAATGTCATTTTTTATTCTTAGGTTTATCTTTTTTGGGAGTAACTTCTTTTTTTAAAGGAATGCTCTCCACTACTTTTTTTTGAAATTCCAACGCAGTTGGAGTTACTTTTTCAACTTTTTTAATGGAATATTCAATTCCAATAGTTACAAAATGGATTAGGATAGAAAATAGAATACCGGAAACGATGGAGCCAATGATTGCAGTTCTTAATTCCGAGCGTAGCTTTTTTGAAGCAATTTTTGATAAGATCCAATTTATTATAACTAAGGTAGAGATTGAAACGACGACAATAACCAAAGCAAACTTTACATATTGACTTTGATCTAACTTTTGCAATATCAAGCTCATCAGATAAAATACCCCTGCTGAAATTATTCCGTTTCGTAACTCTTTGTGGTAGTCTTTTGTATTTATATCTTTCAAAAATAGTGGGACTATGTAAGCTCCGATTGCAAGAAAAATCATCCCAATAGAAAGACCTGCAAGAATTTTTGATCGCAAAAGGATTTCTACTGACTGAGCACTCGAGTCAATAGTTTTTGTGAATGGTTTGAAAATATCAATATAAGCAAAACTGCCTAAAATGAGAGAAACGAAAAGAAGTAAGGCAATAAAGATTATAGATTTTTTCGTGTAATAGGTTTTCAGATTGTTGTTGTGAGTCGTTTTTGACATAGTTACCCTTTGACTGAGCGTAGAATTTTTATTAAATTATTTTTAATTTTACGAATCTGATCTTCTGTAAGTTTGATTTCTTTATTTTCTGCACGCAGAATGACCTTTTCAGCTTTTTCTACAAAGATCATAGCCTCTGTATTTGCATCCAGACTTACCTTTTTTTTGTCTTTGTAGGCGTTAAGTGCATTCTGGACATCGAGTAGTTCTTTGGCTACGCTATCCAATTCTTTATTCATATTTTTAATTGAGTTCATAGTATCCCTGCAAAAAAGCTCACTTTTTGGTTTTAGGCTCAAATTCAAACTTCGTACAACCTAAAATAGGCTCATTTTTGGCATTGGCAAGCATTTAATTGAATGAAAAGTAAAATAGACTTTCAATTTTTTTACTCTTTTGCAAAAATTTTGATTTTTTGATTTGACAATTTTGAAAAATAGCAATAAATTACAAAAAGGTTTCTTAAATTAATCTAAAATATGTCCAAATGGGCTAAAATGCTTTTCGTAAAAGAGAACGATAATTCATTCATTATGTTTTTACCTCCTGATATGGTTTCTGTGCGAGAATTTCGACAGGAATTTAGATCGTCTTTAGAGAATAATGGATTTTGCAAGGACGATATACTCCAAGTTGAGCTTGCGGCAGACGAGGCGCTTACAAATGCAGTGACTGCAAATGTAGCGTGCAATTGCGAAGAGACAATTATTTGCAGATGGATGATTGACAATTTCAAATTGACTTTGTATATTGTGGATTACGGAAAAGGATTTCGATTTAATCCTGAAATGAAAAGCAATACCTGTGTAGATATGCCATCCTCTCTTAAAAGTTATATAGATGCAATTTTTCATCATCAATCAGAGAAGGCGGGGCACTTGCCTTTTGCAGGAGTCAAGCAATTGCACAAAAATATGGGGAAGGGATTGCATATAGTTCATACATTCATGGATACTGTTAAAATAATGTATCATTCGGAGGGCGTTGTTTCAGATACATTGGAAGGCTCAGAAATTATGGGATCAATTGTACAGCTCAATTTTGCTGCGAAAAAAAATTGCAGCTAATTCAAATATATCATTTTTTTCATCTTCAAGAAAAGTTAGTTTAGTTTGATACTGCATATTAATACAGCAAAGACTTGGAGAGGTGGAGAGCAGCAACTTTTCTACCTTGCCTCAGGACTTCACAAAAAAAAAATTCCACAAATAATTGTAGGACAACCCGAAAGTGAGCTTGAAAAAAAATGTATAGAGAAGGGACTGCTATTCCTTCCTGTAAAAATTCGTTTTGAATTAGATATTTTTGCTGCTAAAAAAATCGGAGAAATTGTAAAACAAAAAAAAGTCCATCTAATCCACACTCATACCGCAAAGGCACATACAATCGGACTATTGGTAAAAAGAAATTTTCCTGAACTGAAACTTGTTGTTTCACGAAGAGTTGACTTTCATATAGGACACAATTGGTTTAGCAAAAAAAAATATTTGTCCGATTTGAATGATCTATTCGTGTGTGTTTCCAAAAAAATTAAAGAAGTTTTATTGCAAGACGGTCTTTCCAATGAAAAGGTAGTTACGATTCATAGTGGGGTTGATTTAAGTCGATTTAAGAAAAGGAACAATCCTAAAGAATTAAAAAAAGAATTTCACTTGAATAAGGATACTGTTACAATCGGAAATATTGCGGCTCTCGTTGACCACAAAGACCAAGCTACTCTATTAAAAGCAATTTCTAAAATCCAAACCGATGTACCTTTTCAATTTTTTATTGTAGGTGAAGGCGAATTAATGCAAGGTCTTATAAAACTCACTAAAAATTTACAAATTGAAAAAAAGGTAATTTTTACAGGATTTAGAACAGAAGTATTGGAATTTCTTAGCTTATTCGATATATTTACTCTAACCTCTAAAGAAGAGGGACTAGGGACTTCTATCTTAGATGCCATGGCTTCCAGTCTTCCCGTAGTTGCTACACTGGGGGGTGGAATCGGAGAAATGTTAATTCCAGAAAGAGGTGCGTTAGTTGCAACTGTAGGAGATTTTCAAACTCTTGCTAAACATTATAAAGCCTTGATCGAAGATAAAGAAAAAAGAAAAAAATTTGGGCAGTTTAATAAAAAGTATGTGAAAAAATTTTCTATTGAAGAAACTATTAAAAAAACGATACAAGTATATTATTCTCTGATTTCAAAAAATTTATATGAAAAATAAACTACTCATCATAGACGGGCACTCTTTTGTATTTCGAGCCTACTACGCTTTCCAAGCTACAGGGCTAAAAAATCCTATTACAGGAGAACCGAGTGGAGCAGTGTTTGGATTTTTTAGAATGCTTTTTAAACTGATTCAAGACTATGCACCTACCCATATTGCTATTCCATTCGATCCGGGAACTCCTTTAGAAAGAAATAAAATATACGAAAACTATAAAGCTACTCGCAAACCAATGCCGGAAGATCTAAAACCTCAAGTAAAAAAAGTTCAAGAAATCTGTACTAAAATTGGATTTCCTGTTTTGAGGATAGACGGACAAGAAGCAGACGATATAATAGCTACGCTTTGCAAACACTTTGGTAAACCTGAAAATGAAGTTTTACTTTTTTCGGGTGACAAAGATATGTACCAATTGCTAAACCAACACGTAAAAATGTTAAGAGGAAAAAAGGGAGTTAGCGAGTTTCTAGAAATAGATTCGGATTGGGTAAAAAATGAAATTGGAGTAACACCTTCACAAATCACAGATTATATTGCTATTGTAGGAGACTCTTCGGATAATATTCCTGGAGTGAAGGGAATTGGAGAAAAAGGAGCCTCAAAGTTAATAGCCGAATTTCATACGTTAGACGGAATATATAAAAATATCGACGAAATTCAAAACCCTTCTTTGAAGTCAAAATTAATAACAGATAAAGAAAATGCCTATCTATCAAAGCAACTAGCTACTGTGAATTCTTCCTTAGACTTAAATTTAATAATTCAAGATTTAAAAATACCTGAAATTTATAAAAAAGAAAAAATACTTATTTTTAAACATGAGGGCTTGAATGCGATTTATAAAGATTTGCAAAAGTACTCAAATGATGATTTCACAGAAGAAACTGCAACTAACGAGACCCTTGAAAAAACAGAAAATCAAACGAATTCAGAAAAAGGAAATTATGTAAGAGTTCGCTCAATTGATGAATTAAAAGAGATTGTTCAAACCCTATCTAAATCTAAGGCAAAGCTGATTTGTATAGACACCGAAACTACATCAAAAGAGCCCATGCGAGGAGACTTGATAGGAATCTCTTTTACGGATAAGTCAAAACAAGCATGGTATGTCCCCATTTCGTATAACGCATCTCTTTTTGCATCTGTTAGTTTGCCTAAAGACGAAGTAATTGAAATTCTAAAACCTATTTTAGAAGACGAAAAGATTTTAAAAATTGGCCAAAATATTAAATACGATGCAATTATTTTAAAAAACTCTGGAATCGAATTAAAAAATATTTATTTTGATACCATGATCGCTTCTTATATAATAAACCCCGGAATCAGAAGGCACAATATGGACGATATGGCTTCTGATTATTTAGATTATGCTACTATTAGTTTTGAAGAATTAGTAGGCGCAGGTAAAAAGTGTCAAGAAATTTATAATATAGATGTAGACAAGGTAAGTGAATATTCATGCGAAGATTCAGATATTACTTTTAGATTATATGAAGTATTGGAAAAAAAAGTAAAAGAAATAGATGCAACTAAAGTTTTCCACGAAATAGAAATGCCTCTTATACAAGTATTACTCGATATGGAAATGACCGGGGTTTCTATTGACTTGGATTATTTTCACAAGCTCTCAAAGTCTTTTGAAAAAAAAATAGAAAAGTTGGAAAAATCTATCCACGTTCATGCCGGGAAAAATTTTAATATTGCTTCTACAAAAGAGTTGCAAGAAGTTCTATTTTTAGAACTAAAACTCCCTACTCAAAAAAAAACGCAAACTGGGTTTTCAACAGACCATAGCGTACTTGAACTACTATTGGGCACCCACCCGATTATAGACGATTTGCTCGAACATAGAAAATATACAAAATTAAAATCTACATATATTGATACTTTGCCTAAATTAATTCATTCCACTACCGGTAGAATTCATACGAGCTATAATCAAACTGTTGCGGTAACCGGTCGGCTATCTTCTACAGACCCAAATCTGCAAAATATTCCTATTCGAGACGAGGAAGGCAGAATGATCCGAAAAGGTTTTATTCCTCGAAATTCTGATTACTCTCTTCATAGTTTGGATTATTCTCAAATAGAACTTAGGATTATGGCGCATTTTTCTGAAGATAAAAAAATGATCGAAGCCTATAAAAAAGGTTTAGATATTCACAAAAGAACGGCTAGCGCTCTTTTTGGAATAAATGAAAAAGAGGTCACACCTGAAATGAGGGATCACGGAAAGATAGTAAATTTTTCTGTGATTTATGGAGTTACTTCTTTTGGGCTTAGCAGAAATCTAAAAGTTTCTAGAAAAGAAGCAAGTTTATTTATCGAAAAATATTTTGAAGAGTTTCCCGGAGTAAAAAAATACATGCAAGAAATTTGTGCGTTATGCGAAAAGCAAGGCTATGTTGAAACTATTACCGGTAGGAGAAGATACTTGCCTGATATTCATTCCTCTAAAAAACAAGAAGTGGAAGCCGCAAAAAGAATCGCAATCAATAGCCCTATCCAAGGCACTTCTGCCGACATGATTAAAATTGCAATGATTAGAATTTATGATAGAATACAAAAGAAGAAAATGAAATCAAAACTAATCATGCAAGTTCACGATGAGCTTGTGTTTGAAGTATGGAACGACGAAAAAGACAGACTTTTAACGCTCGCAAAACACGAGATGGAAAATGCAATTCAATTAAAAGTACCGGTTATAGCAGAAGGAAAGTTTGGAGCTAACTGGGACGAAGCACACTAAAAATCCTTTTACAATAATCTCTTTCTTTTCATATACATTGTAAGACCGGTCATTGCTTCACTGCGAATTTTATTTTGAATTTTTGAAGTAAACCCAAGAAGAACCCCGGAAATTCCAAGCGCCATGCCTGCCCACTTCCACAAACTAAAATTGTCTTTATGGTTAATAATTTTTCCATCTTTTAGTTGAAACTCTGCGTGGATTTTATTGTGTATTTGTCTTTTTGTTTTCCCAAAAGGGTAATCGGCTTCCCAGTCTGCGCTCGCAAAATCTCCATCAGACTGAATATTACTAAATAGTATTTTTAATTCAGGAGATTTTTCTATTAACATCATCCACATAGCTTTTGCTTGGATTCCTTTCAAATTTTGAAAAACCGGATCGCTGAACTCAATGTCTTCATGGTAGCATTCAAGCATCGTTTTCGAATCCTTGTTTTGAAATGAAGTATAAAATTTTTCAATAATTTCTTTATTTTGTGGCATGTTCATTCCCTTTGGCTCTTTATTTGTTATCGGGAAAAATTTTTAAATTTATTGATTTTCCTGTCAATTGTTTTAGTATTAAGAATTGTACCCCTTTTCAGGCACGGGTAGAATTTCTAAAATTCGCACGTAGGTATTTGTAGGCTCTCAAGTGCAGACATAGCTTGGTTGTGTTTTTTTTCATGAGTTGCTTTGTTTTAGTTTTTTTTGTCTTTTGTAGAGTTTTTACGAATTTTATGTCGTATCAGCCTATTGTATCGTATAGTTTTTCTCTTGGAGAGGTAAACTCCTACCGCAATAGAACTGACCTTGGGTGGAACTCCAAAGTCATAGAACTTGGCAGGGATGATTATGTCCCATCCGGCAATGTCAAGTAACAAAAGAAGAGTAAAAAGAGCCGTTCGGGAAATACCAAGCCATTGAGCAAATTCGCCAAGCTCAATCCAATCTGCATTCTCCGGACGAAAATTCTTCTTCTGAAGATTCTGCCCTTCTTCTTGGTAACAAGTTTTCACACAATCCAACTTCTCAAAAGTCTTCCACAGCAAAACATTCCTGTACCTCTCTAACAAATCATGCAAGTAATCCTCTCTCGAAATATTTTCTGTCCTACAATTAAACTCATCCATAAATTTTTCTGGAATGAGTAAACTTGATTGAGTTCGCTCAAATTTTTCCGGGTTCATAGTATTCTCCTAACACAAAAATTTTTTCCTCATATAGTTTCTGCCCCCAGCCACTATTTCTTGCCTCTTGATATAAGGTAAAATAATATCGTGATAGAAATAAAATTTTTACAATTTTAGAAAAATTTTTTTAGTTTTTACAGAAAAAGTTCTGAACCCGTACTAAATGTGAAATTCCTCGAAAAAGATGGAGTTCCCACATTTTTGCACGAAAAGTACAAAAACTACACTAAACACGAAATAGTAAAAATCATACTAAAAATCAAAACCTCTACCGAAAAAATAAATCTATTTAGAAAAAATTTCCAATTTCTCTATTTCCGACCTCAGCCCTCCGTCATCAGTCTTCTGAATTGGAGTTCCCACATTTTAGCGTAAAAAGTCCACTATTAGCATAAAATACGGACTCTATACTCACCTGCAAAAAGTCTTACTTGGGAAAATACCCTCAAATACTTAAGAAAATCAATATTTCCCATTGACCCCAGCTCTTGCAACGCAAGGGCTGGGCAGTAGCCATAAACTAAACTAAAAATAAAAAAAATTCTGATTGCAAAGTTAAATTAATTCTATAATTTTCAATTAATGAAAATATTTTGTTTAAATCGAGACCTTAGAAAAATTTTAAATTATTATATAATCATTCTTTTGATTTTTCTATTTTCAATTGATCAAATTTCAGGAGAGGAAAAATATTCTAATTCTCAAGAAAAAATTTGGGAAGAAATCTACTCAGGAAATTTTACGAAATCCCAAGAACTCATTTTAAAAGAACTAAACAAATCTCCTGAAAATTTACAATTATTATCTCTTCTTGAAATTTCTCAAAATGGTCAAGGGTTAAAAAAAGAAGCACTAAGCACTCGAAAGAAAATTTTTGTAGTATGGAAAAAAAAGCACAAATCCTCTTTTATCCAAGCCAATTACCCGCTTAACCTTGCGACCTATCCGAGGATAGTTGAGGTTAAACCTTCGATGTTACTTATAGGCTCTGAATATTTTTTACCCTATCCTATGAATAAAGAAAAATCTGGATACTACTATAATAAAATTGTAGTGTACAATCGTTTTACCAAAAAGCCTGTGAGATTTTTCAAATTAGAAAAATTGAATAATTCTGGTTCAATTTATAGTTTATACGAAATCAAGGAAGATGGGAAGAGTAATAAAATAAAAGACTACACAAACAAACTTCCAAGTCTTAGAAGTGAATTGGACGAAATAGTAAAAATTCTTGATTTATAAAAGAGTAAGCCATTATAAATGTCTTCTTTGAAGTAAATATTCCCAAAAACTAAGCCTGTCCCAAAACTCGCTCTTAGCTCTCACCACTGAGCGAGTTTATGAGTATTTAAAATTGAGAGGGGGGACCAATAAATTTTTTATTTTTTTCTTTCTTTCTGACCTTGCAAAAAATTTTAGTAAATTAGAATAAATTTTCTGAGAGATTTAGGAATGGTTTTGTTTTATTTACGCATATAGTTTGAGTCATTAAATGATCGATCCGACTAATAATATGAAAAGCAGTTTAGCTTTTTTTTATTTTCGTTATCTGATGATGAACTTTTATAAAGGCGCTATAAAAATCACTCCTAATTTTAATAGAAAATCTACAGGGAGGAGATTTGCATGAGCCAATCTTTATTGAATTATTATCCTGAATCGCAAGGGATGGTTGATCCTTCTCTCGATAAAGACTCTTGTGGTGTTGGCTTTATCGCTAATTTAAAAGGAATTAAATCACGCGAAATCATTGACAAAGGAATAAAACTAATGTGCAACCTTGAGCACAGAGGTGCTGAAGGAGCTGACCCGAAAACTGGAGACGGTGCAGGGATAATGATTCAAATTCCTGATAAGTTTTTTCGGCAAAATCTATCTTTCGAACTACCTCCTGTTGGAGACTATGCTGTAGGCGTTTTATTTCTTTCTCAAAACTGGGAAATCAGAGAAGCAATCGAAATTATTATTGAAAAAGTAATCGTTGATGAAGGCGAAGAATTTTTAGGTTTTCGAGATGTTCCCATTCACCCTGAATTTGCAGGTACAATTGCTTCTAAAACTCTTCCTGTTTTCAAACAAGTATTTATCGGAAAAAAATCAAAATCTATAAAAACACAAGACGAGTTTGAAAGAAAGTTATTTTTGATTAGGAGACTCATTGACAGAAGGATTCGTGCAGAATATAAACTGAATAGAGGTCAATACTATGTTCCAAGTTTTTCATCAAGAACCATTGTATATAAAGGAATGCTTCTTGGAAATCAACTGAAACCATTTTTTGAAGATTTAAAATCTCCTGATATTGAGTCTGCATTTTGCCTAACGCACACTAGATTTTCTACAAACACATTCCCTACTTGGGATCTGGCTCATCCCTATCGAATGATCGCACATAATGGTGAGATCAACACTTTAAGAGGAAATATAAACTGGATGGCTGCAAGGCAGATGGTCATGGAATCTCCACTCTACGGAGATGAGCTAAAAAGAATGTTACCAATTGTAATGGAAGGACAATCGGATACAGCAACATTTGATACAGTATTGGAGCTACTTGTTATGGGTGGAAGAAGTTTGCCACATGCAATTATGATGATGATCCCGGAAGCATGGTCAAAAAATAAAGAAATGGATCCGGATAAGAAAGCGTTCTACGAATACCATGCTTGCTTAATGGAGCCTTGGGATGGTCCCTCTGCAATAGCATTTACCGATGGAAGAATTATTGGAGCAACATTAGACAGAAACGGACTAAGACCGGCAAGGTATATAATTACTGAAGACGATGAAATTATTTTTGGCTCTGAGGCAGGTGTATTAAATGTTCCGACAGAAAAAATCCTAAAACAAGACAGGCTAAAACCCGGAAGAATCCTGCTAATAGATTTAGAAAAAGGACAGATATTAGACGACGAAGAAGTAAAAAAGCAAATCTCCACACAAAAGCCCTACAGAGAATGGGTAGAAGAAAAAATGGTTCGTCTTACAAGCCTTGCAGACACCCACACAGCTATAGCAGTTGATCACAATACAATTTTAGAAAGGCAAAGAGTGTTTGGATATACAAGAGAAGACATTGTTTCAGTAATCAAACCGATGGCTCTTAATGGTGAAGAGCCTGTAGGCTCAATGGGGATCGATGTGTCTCTTCCCGTATTGTCTGAACACCCTCAACCATTGTTTAGATACTTTAAACAAAACTTTGCTCAAGTTACAAATCCACCTATTGATCCTATTCGAGAAGAATTAGTCATGGAGTTGACTACATACATAGGACCCGAAGGAAACCTACTGAGTGAAACCCCGGAGCACGCTCATAGATTGGAATTAGAGCATCCGATTCTATCCAACGAAGATTTCGAAAAAGTAAAAAATATCAATATTAGTCAAGAGCATTTTAAAGCAATCACTTTGCCGATTCTTTTTGATCCTTTGAAAAAGCACAATATGCGTAACAATCTGGATCACGTATGTATTCAGGCAGCCAATGCAGTTCGGAATGGTTACAATCTGATTATCTTAACCGATAGAGGGGTATCAAAAGAAAAAGCACCTATCCCGAGTTTACTTGCTGTTGCAGGGTTACACCACTATTTGATCCGGACCGGACTTCGCACAAAAGCAGGAATCGTTTTGGAAAGTGGGGAGCCGAGAGAGGTGGCGCACTTTGCACTTCTTTGCGGGTATGGAGCCAACGCAATCAACCCATATCTTGCTTTTGAAACTTTAGCAGACCTGATTCGAGATGAAGATTTTGAAGGAGAAAAAGATTTTCAAAACGCCAAAAAAAAATATATAAAATCCATAGGGAAGGGGCTACTAAAGATTCTTAGCAAAATGGGAATTTCCACTCTACAGTCATATTGTGGTGCACAAATCTTTGAAGCAGTCGGGTTGGACTCTGAATTGATCAGTCACTATTTTACCGGTACAATGACAAGGATAGAAGGACTTTCTTTAGAAATGTTGGAGCAAGAGACTTGCAAAAGACACTTTCAGGCATACAACCCGGTTTGGTATCCAAATTCATTAGACCCCGGAGGATTTCACTACTATAGAAAAAATGGCGATCACCATATATTCAATCCAATTACAATTCACAAATTGCAAGAAGCCACGAAAAATGGGGACTACAAAACTTATAAAGAATTTTCAAAGTCGGTTGATGACCAGCGAGAAAAATTAGTCACTCTTAGAAGCATGTTTGAAATAGATTACTCCAAAAGTAATCCAATCCCGATCGAAGAAGTAGAAAGCGTTTCTGCAATAGTGAAAAGATTTCAAACAGGTGCGATGAGTCATGGTTCGATTTCTTGGGAAGCCCACACTACTCTTGCAATCGGCATGAATAGAATTGGTGCAAAGTCAAATACCGGAGAAGGCGGAGAAGACCCTGTTCGTTTTAAAACTTTACCAAACGGAGACTCTATGCGTTCCTCAATCAAGCAGGTAGCCTCTGCAAGGTTTGGGGTGACCATGGATTATTTGGTGAATGCAGATGACTTACAGATAAAAATGGCGCAAGGAGCCAAACCCGGTGAAGGTGGGCAATTACCCGGACACAAGGTTGACTCTTACATCGGTAGTTTACGTTATGCGACACCGGGCGTTTCATTGATCTCTCCTCCTCCTCACCACGATATCTATTCCATAGAAGACTTAAAACAATTGATATTTGATTTGAAAAATTCCAATCCAAGTGCAAGAATTTCTGTGAAGTTAGTTTCTGAAGTGGGAGTCGGAACGGTTGCGGCAGGTGTTGCAAAAGCACACGCAGACCATATTTTAATTTCAGGTTATGACGGTGGAACAGGTGCAAGCCCAATCTCCTCCATACACAATACCGGAACTCCTTGGGAACTTGGCTTATCGGAGGCTCATCAAACTTTAGTTGCCAACGGTCTTAGAGATAGAGTGTATCTTGCCGTGGACGGTAAAATTCTTACAGGGAAAGACGTAATTATAGGTGCACTTCTCGGAGCAGAAGAATTCGGGTTTGCTACATCTGCTTTGATAACAGTCGGGTGTATTATGATGAGAAAATGTCATCTGAACACTTGTCCAACCGGGGTTGCGACTCAAGATGAAAAACTCAGAGCAAATTTTACAGGGAAACCAGAAAACGTAGTGAACTATATGCAATTCGTCGCAGAAGAAGTCAGAGAGATAATGGCAAAGCTCGGAGTCCGAACTTTCAAAGATCTTATCGGAAATGTCGAAAAAATTCAATTCATTCGCCAAAGAAATCACTGGAAAGCCAGAGGCTTGGATTTTACGAGAGTTTTGAATCGACCTATTTCAATATATTCATCCGACATGTACAGAACCAAAGAGCAAAAACATGGGTTGGACAAACAAATAGACAATGAGTTATTGAGAAAATCCAGAGCAGCCATCGACTACAAAAAACCTGTAAAAATCGAAATGAATGTAATTAACTTAAACAGGTCTGTAGGCACAATGCTTTCAGGTGAAGTTACCCGAAAATATGGTTTGGAAGGATTGCCCGAAGATACGATAGAGGTAATGTTTACAGGAACGGCGGGTCAATCTTTTGGTGCATTTTTAGTGAAAGGAATCACATTTCGACTTGTAGGAGAAGCTAACGACTATGTAGGGAAAGGTCTTTGTGGCGGAAAATTAATTATCCAAACTCCTGCAAAGGCAAAATACAATGCAGAAGAAAATATCCTAATCGGAAATACTTGTTTCTATGGTGCAACATCTGGTATAGCTTTTATCCATGGTCTTGCAGGAGAAAGATTTTGTGTTAGAAATTCAGGAGCGGTTGTAGTCGTAGAGGGAGTTGGTGACCACGGTTGCGAATACATGACCGGTGGAAGAGTTGTAGTGCTTGGGGCTATAGGAAGAAATTTTGCAGCAGGAATGTCTGGAGGAATTGCATATATCTATAATATAGAAGGAAAAATCAACTCGCTTATAAATCAGGAAATGGTGGACTTAGAATCTTTTTCATCAGATTCAGAGAAAGATGAAATTCAAGCCAAGATTTTAGATCATTACAAATATACCGGATCACAAAGAGCAAAACTAATTTTAGAAAACTGGGAAAAGGAATCTAAAAAATTCATTCGAGTTATTCCAAGGGATTATAAAAAAGCACTCGAAAAAGAAAACCAAACTCTAAAAAAACAGGAGGTGATACATGGGTAAAATCACCGGATTTATGGAATTTACGAGAACTGCATCAAAAAAGAAAGCTGTTTCAGATCGAATTAAGAATTTCAAAGAATTTGAAGAGCCTTTTGATTTAGAAACACTGAAAGTCCAAGGAGCCAGATGTATGGATTGCGGGGTTCCATTCTGCCAAGGAGACACTGGATGCCCTGTAGATAATCTAATACCTGAATTTAATGAATTAGTTTATAAAGAGAAAATGAAAGATGCTTGGGAAAATTTAGAGTCAACAAATAATTTTCCTGAATTTACAGGACGGCTTTGCCCTGCTCCCTGTGAAAGCGCCTGCACTCTCGGTATTATTTCAGATCCGGTTTCTATTAAAATGATTGAGAGAACGATTATAGACAACGCATGGGAAAATTCTTGGGTCATCCCAAAGCCTTCTGTATTTAAGTCAGACAAAAAAGTAGCCATTATTGGCTCAGGCCCTGCCGGATTAGCGGCAGCCCAACAACTTGCCAGAGCCGGACACGAGGTGACAGTCTTTGAAAAAAATGACAGAATCGGAGGACTCATACGTTATGGGATACCGGATTTTAAATTTGAAAAATCTCACATAGACAAACGAGTAGAACAGATGCAAAAAGAAGGAGTAATCTTTAAGACAAAGGTGCACGTAGGAATAGATATACAAACAAAATCACTCTATTCGGATTATGATGCAGTTGTCCTCGCTATTGGGTCTGAGGTCCCGAGAGATTTGAAACTTGAAGGTCGAAACTTGAAAGGAATCTATTTTGCAATGGACTTTTTAGTTAGGAGCAATAAAAAAAATGCAGGAGACGATGTAAGTGATTTTATTTCCGCAAAAAACAAACACGTAATCGTAATCGGTGGAGGAGATACCGGATCAGATTGTGTAGGCACATCCAACCGACACGGGGCAAAATCTATTACCCAAATTGAGTTATTTCCTGAGTCCCCAAAACAGAGAGACCCTTCCACTCCTTGGCCACTGTACCCTAAAATTTTCAGAGTATCGACCTCGCATGAAGAAGGAGTCGTCCGAAAATGGTCAATCAACACTCTTGGGTTCAGAGGAAACTCTAAGGGAGAAGTAGAAAGTATTTACGGAAATCAAGTTGAAAACAAAGACGGTAAATTTATTCCAATCAGTGGTTCTGAATTTGAACTCCCCGCAGATCTTGTATTTTTAGCGATGGGATTTGTACACCCTGTAAAATCCGGTTTGCTCTCAGATTTACAGGATATGGGAATGGAGTTTGACTCGCATGGTAACGTAAAAGCAAGTTTTGGATTAAAAGAAGGCTCATTTTCAACTACATTAAACAAGGTTTTTGCTTGTGGGGACGTTAGGCGCGGACAGAGTCTGATTGTATGGGCAATTTCTGAAGGAAGAAAATGTGCAGACCAAGTACACAGCTATCTGATGAAAATTTAACCTGCCTTGAAAAAGAGCTTTCAGATAATTTCTCTATGGTCTGTATTTATGAAGCTCATAGAAAACTATAGCTTTGAATCAGGCAGAATTCTTTTGAAAATGGAATCTCTAAGAGTCGGGACAACCCCGGTGCAAGTTCTTCTTTTAATTTCCGAGCAAAGATTCAAGTGAGCTTGAAATCAAGTCTTTTTCATTATCAGAAAATAGAGGGCCCCAAAGAAAAAATATCCAGCCCAGCCAGTGTTTTAAAAATGGAAGATTAGGATTTAACACAGTGGGCTTTCCTTCATTATCAAAAAAACTGATTTCTATGTTGATGAATTCTTTAAAAAATCCGGGGAATAAAAGAAGAGTAAAAATAGAAACAATTCCAGACCAATGTGTTTTTCTATCAAAATCCAATATCTTCACAAATAGAGAATTTTTAAATTGCCCTTTTGGATATGCAGCTTCTAATTCTCTTAAAGACTGAATGGGAGAATACTCTATAGTTGAATGAACTCCTGTCGTGTATTTTTTTAACAGATGGGTGGGCAAATTATATAGAAATTTATATTTTTTCACAGGGTAGGCAGGCGAGACTTTAAAATACTTTTCATCTCGAATAAATTCTACTGGGTACCAACCAAAAGCAAAATTTTTACAAGAGTCTTTTTCTTTTCCAAGGCAAACCGGGGATTTATCATTTTGGGAACAAATTTCTACACAGGCGTATCCTTTAATTAGCGCAAATACTCGAATTTTTTCTTTATATGATTTTTGAATAGGAGTGGAAAATGTATTAGAAACATTTGTGTATAAACAATTTTGGAAAAATAACAAACTAACAAGATGGAAAATAATTTTTTTTTGGATTTTAAGATTCACTTTCTTACTAAATGTAAAAATACTTTCAAATAGAAAGGGAGCCAAAAGACTCCCTAAAATTATTTTTACTTTTTCTTTTTACCTTTTATTTCTTTACCTATTGCCTCTCCGATTGGAGTATTCGATGGAGGAGCTATTGCAGGATCCGAGTAATCCAATTTGGAGAATTGTTTTTTGTATTCTTTCACTCCCTTCTCACCCATATCTTTTAACGCTTCCGATGCTATTTCTAATTTTCGTTTCTGATCTTGAGTATATTGAAATCCTCTTGTAGTGGCATAATCATCATTCATTGGATCAATCAAAATAATCCCTGCAAGGAAATCAAAAATCTCTACAGGATGAATCTCAAACTCCATTCCGATAATAAAAATTCCCGCTTTCGCACCTACTGCCCAATAATCTCTGAATTCTTGATAAATAGGTTTGGAAGGTGTATGCAAAAGTGTCGTACGAGCTGTCAGGTCCAAACCACCTAGTCCAAGTCGGCTCCCTGCTACTGCTGAAACTCCAACAGGCCCAATTACTAATTCAAAAGAAACAAGCCCCCTCATTCCGACATAGTGCTTTTTCTGATAAATCCCTATTCCTGATGATGTACCCGTGTAGGCAACTGCCTGAACGGCTCTTGTTACCCAAATACCTCCACCAATTTGAGGACCAATACTCACTTCGACGGTAACCGTATCCACCAAATCAAAAAATCTGTCAGGAATGTACCACAATACTTTTTCTAATGTGCTCGGCTCTACTTTTGGACGCTTAGATTTATTATAACCCAATAGAGAACTTCCTGTTATTGCCTCTCTTTGCTCGACTGTAAGCGAGGCAAGAATTTCTTTAACCATCGAATCATCCGGGTGGAAATTATAGATTAACTCCATAATCTTTGCAGCTTCTTCAGGACGACCTGTTTTCGCCATCTGCTTAGCTTCACTCGCTAAAAAACTTAAATTTTTATTGAATTCTTTATAATCTGGTGCTGATGAGCAATTTGCAGTAAAAATCACAAATAAGATTATTAGAATTGAGACTTTCAGTTTCAAATTTTAATTCCTTTAAATTTTAGTTTAACAATAGTGCCAATAATAAAAAATAGTGCAATAAAAAATTTCTATTTATCAAGGAAAATGACAATAAAACTCAATTCTATAAAAATCCAAAATAAGTTTTAACATTGGCAGGCAAAGGATTTTTATTAAAAGATAGCTTTTGACAATTACGCTTTTTGTTGTAGCTTTAACTCTTGAAAACAGTTATTGATTTTTAGAATTTTTTCCGAAAATCAATATAGAGAATTATTCTATGCAAAAGAGTATTACCGTAATTTTTATTATTTTCCATCTAGCTGTTTATTCTGAAACAGAAAAGTCTTCTTACACCGAAAAAAGAAGAAGTATGCTGTGGCAAGGGGATGTTACCTCTGTTTATCCAGAAAAAGGGAAGATGGCGATTTCTTTATTTCACTCACCCAAAAATATACTTTTTGAAGACTTTAAAAAAGACTTATTGAATCAGAAGAAATTCACACTATGGCAAAAAGGAACCGACAAAAAAATCGGAAGTTTTTGGGTAAGATCGGTAATTCAAGAAGAGAAAAACAAATATAAGTATTTTGTAAGAGTGACAGGGGACTTTAAGTCGAGTTCAACTGCTTTAAAAAAGTTGGTTTCGACCAACGTATATATCGCTGCCTTTGGAGATGAAACTTTATATGTGGAGCCGTTACGATATTTCGACAACAGAATCACCCCTCCTGTAAAAACCTATATACATCCAAAGGACAAAAAAGAAATGCTTTTTGTAGAAAGTGGTTTTTTTATCTATGGTCAAGGAAAAAATGCTCTATTAGATAATTATAATCCGAATTTTTATACACCAAGTGAAAATAACTTGGGAGATATTCCTTCTTTTTATATGGATAAGTACGAGGTCACAAATCAAGAGTACGATAAGTATCTAAAGGAAACCAATTCACCCTACCCGCTCCATTGGGTTGCAGGGAATTTTCCGAAAGAAGAAAAAAATCATCCTGTCAATAATTTGAGTTATAGAGAAGTAGAAGGTTACGCTGTGTGGGCAGGGAAGAGATTGCCTACAGAATGGGAATGGGAAAAAGCCGCAAGAGGAATGGGCTATTTTTCACAAACAAATCGAGACGAATCCGTAAATTATGAAATCAAAGATACCCGTTTTCCGTTTTCCGATAAATTTGATCCAGAATTATGCAATACAAGAGAAACTGGAATCGGAAAAACTGTTTCCGTTTACGAACTTTCTGAAAAAGGACAAAGTCCTTATGGCATTATCGGAATGTGCGGAAATGTTTCTGAATGGACATCGAGTTGGTATGACGCGTATCCAAATCATTATATAAAAAATCACTCTTTCGGTAAACAATTCAAAGTGATTCGCGGAGGTGCATTCTATGATACTGCAAAACAGGCTACAGTTTATTATAGAGGCTTTGGAGGAATCCCCAATCTCGCAAAAGATCGTAAAGCCGGGTTTAGATTAGTCATAGACTCAAAATCTAATTGAAACTTAGTTGCAAAAAGAATCAATGGTAATAGGTACCCTATTTTCATGAATTCTAAACTAAAATTTTTCTCTATATTTCTATTTCTATTTTCCACAAGTGTATTTGCCGATGCTGAAAGTGGTAGTGCCATTTCAAAATTAAATATATGGATTGAGTCCCATTTACAACAAGATGACTTTGGCGCATTTTCTTTTCTTTTGCTTTTCTTGGGTGGATTTATTGCAAGCCTATTACCGTGCACTTACCCACTGTATCCAATCACTGCAGAAATACTTAAAACACGAAGCAGCTCAAATAAAATACTTCATCCATTGATTTATTTTTTCGGGCTTTCTTTTATTTATATGATTTTTGGTATTCTTGCCGGTTTTAGCGGGGGTGCATTCAATACTATTTTAAGACAACCTGAAATTAATTTAGCTATCGCTATAGTGATATTCCTTCTCGGTCTTTCTTCGATGGAATTTTTACACATTCCGATATTCAAACCTAAAAACATTGGAGCTGATTCAAAAAGTGTCTCTGGTACTTTTCTTTTGGGGATGGGGGCCGGACTACTTTCTTCTCCTTGTGTCGGACCTATCGTAGTTACCATTTTATTGCATCTAACAGTGTCCCAAAATGAAATTTCTATTTTATCGTTATCTATCACTTCATTCAAAATGCTATTTTTTGGAATGGGAGTAGGTTTGCCTTTTTTTGCAATCGGAATACTTGGATTCAAACTTCCTAAATCGGGGAGCTGGATGAAATGGATACAATATATACTAGCAGCTTTTATTTTTTATTTTGCCTATACCTATTTTGAAAAATCAATGGATACATTAGGCTTCACGAAACCTGAGAGTAACCGGATACTTCTGGCTTTTGTGATTTTTTTAATCTCTGTGTATTTATTTCAATCTGAAGAAGAGTTGCGATATATAAAAATGAAAAAAGCAGTTACCCTGACAGGGATTTTGTTTGCTATTGTAATTCTCTACAAAATTTCTAATTCACTTTCTGAGGGTAAGACCAAAAGTGCTAACCCTGCAATAGAATCTTCCATAGAAGAGCACGGGAATTTGAAATGGTACAGAGCACACAAAATGGTTTTCGAGAAAGCCCGTGAAGAAAATAAAAAAATCTTCATCGACTTTTATGCTGACTGGTGCTCTAATTGCAAAAAATTCCAAAGCCTGACTTTAAGCGATAAGGAATTGAATCACGCTCTAAGTGAGACAATTCTTTACAAGATTTACGATACAGATCCGGAATTTGAAGAGTATGCAAAACAAAAAGAATATTCTGAATTAAAAATAGGACTTCCCTTTTTTGTAATTTTAGATAAAGAAGGAAAGCTGATTTTTAAAACTACGGATTATTTGAGAACAAGAGATATGATACGATTTCTAAAAGAGTAGTTATTTCTTTACTGATTTATCTAACTCTTCGATTGCTTTGCGCCTAACGTATGCTTCTCCTTCTTCCTTCCCTAAAATTTGAGTACGTAAATCTTTTAATTTTTCTTCTTTTTCTTTCTCCGATAGACTTCCGTTCTTAGAAAGAAATTCTTGGGCTTTTTGTTCGTAATCTTTGATCTTATTATCTTCTGTGAGTGACTCTTCTTTTGCCTTTTGCATTTTGTCTGCAACTTCTTTTCCAAAATACTTTATTTGCAAATTGTAAATTTTAGAATCTTTTTCCTGAGAATTTAATTTATTTAGCTCTTCTTCTCTTAATAAAATTTCTGTTTGAAAGTTGTCGAATTTATCTTCTCTCGACACCATAGCTTCGTAATAGCTACCGTACAATTTTCTTTTTAAGGTTTCATAGTTTTTTACTCTATCATTTCCATTCATCTTTCTAGAAGTATTGATAAAGTTTTTACCAGCATCCATAAACTCAACCTTGGATTCTTCCATTCCAAAAATCAAGTCCGCATTTTCGTTTTTGAGAATTTCTCTTCTTTTTTTCTTGAGAATTTCGTATCTTTCCTCAAAGCTCATGTTGGGGTTTATTTCCATTTGGCGAATTTCATTTTCATACCTAAAATAGCTTCGAAATAAATTTTTCATGGAATCTCTTTCAGGAGGCTGGTAGTGAGAATCAATGTAGGATAAAATAGAGTTGTCGCATTGCTCAGGTCCATAGTTTTCAGGGCATTTTCCACGCATTGCCCATACTTCCCATACAAAGTTTATCTCTCCTGTTTTTAATTTTTCGATAAACTCACCATAAGAAATTGAATTATTGTCTCCAAATAGGCTTTCTTGGTTATCGTAATTTCCCCTTCCCAAAGGAAATATATTCAAATCTTCCTTACTATCTGAATTCATGGAAAATTTATCCTTTTTTTTATCTCCAGATTCATTTCTCATCGCCCAATTAATCGTAAAATAAATAAGTATGACACCGATAAGTACGCCAAAAGTGATGAAAATTTTTTTGTTCATGATTTAACTCTCTTAAAAGAAGAATAGGGGGAAGAAAAAAAGTGAGGCAAGTAAAAATTTGCCTCACTTGTATAGGTAGTGATTAATAACCTCTACCAGTTTTTGCGATATTCATATACCAGCCTTGAACATCGAAGTAGTTTTGACCTGACCACTCAAAATTTGTAGCTTGTAAGTGATCGATTCCGGTAGCATACCATTTAGAAGAAGGAGTGCCTTTCCAAGTTCCCCATTTCTGAGAAGTCAAAGGAACAACCCCATCATTTTCTCCGCCAAGGCTATAGTAAAGACCGCCCGCCCAAGTAATTGGATGAGTAAGTGCCATAATTGGGTGTTGAATGATGTCAGCCCAAGCCATGCTGGATCCGTAAGAGAAATATTTCATTCCAGAAACATTTGGAGTAGAATTATTAAAAGAAGCAACATAAGTAGTAGTTAAAGACTGGCCCATTGCAATCGCATCTTGTGGACGGCCATCTCTATATACTAACCTTGCAAGTAAACTAAGTGCAGAATTAGCAAACGGTTGGAGCCAGCTTGGTATTGCAGCAAGGACAATGTTTGCCATCGGAGCGCCCTTGTGGAGTGAATTTACCGTTGAAACAGAGGCAACTTTGCTTGCATAACCAAGGTTAGCAACGATATAACGAACTACTAATCCACCCTGGGAGTGTCCGACTAAATGAACTTTGGTACAACCGTTTGCAGGCATCCATGTATCTAAGTAAGATTTTATTTGAGAAGATCTTACAGCTAAGCTATTCGCAGCAGAACTTCCTGGGGTAGATACTTTCGCACCTTGATTACGTAAATAACCGTCTAATCCTCCCCAATATTTCACTAAACCGGCCGCCATACCTGTTGTGTCATCAAATCCTAAAATTCCGTGGACTAAAGTAATACACATACCTGTTAAAGGCTTGGTTTGCGCCGATAGTGAACTAAATGCAGGCATAACAAAAGCCAGAATTAGAACCATTAATTTCATTTTTATGTTTTTCATAAGTTTTTCTCCATTAATATTCGCTTAATTGTGTCAATAATTCTACAATAACTTTTCTTTTGCAACTTTTTTTTTAATATTTGTCAATTTTTTTTGAAATCTGGAATAAAATGATACAAAAAATACCTTGTGCAAATGATTTGACTCGACAATTTCATCATTGCCTATTTACTGATAACTATGATTTTCTCTATATTTTTAACCTTCATTTTATTCGGCTCATTCTATTTTTGCCTTAAAAATAGATTTTTTGAATTTAATTTCCACTCAATTCGCTACTCTCTTCAAAAAGCAGTAGCCTCACCTTCTAATAAAGACTCTATAATACTTTTAGTTTTTTTTCTGTCTTTCTTGCTCTTCCCCCTTTTCTGGGGACTTACATTTTTCTTAAAAACAGACGCAAATGTTGTGGTCGTACTGATTTTTATGACCTGGTGCTACAATTGGATTAAGTATATTTTTCTTGGTGAAGCAGAAGATAGAAGATAATATATTTAATCAAATATTAAGAGAAAAAAGACCTGAAGGTTTACTTTGGCGAATAGAATCCTCAAGTAGTTTTATCTTTTGTGGAGTTTTTAGTGTTTCGTGTAGTTTTTGTACGTTTCGTGCAAAAATGTGGGATATCCAATTCAGAGGACTGATGCCTGATGTCTGAGGACCGAAATAGAGAAATTGGAAATTTTTTCTAAATAGATTTATTTTTTCGGTAGAGGTTTTGATTTTTAGTATGATTTTTACTATTTCGTGTTTAGTGTAGTTTTTGTACTTTTCGTGCAAAAATGTGGGAACTCCACTTTTTTGGGGGATTTCACATTTAGTACGGGTTCAGAACTTTTTCTGTAAAAGTTAAAAAATTTTTTCTAAAATTACAAAAATTTTATTTCTATCACGATATTATTTTACCTTATATCAAGAGGCAAGAAATAGTGGCTGGGGGCAGAAACTATATGAGGAAAAAAATTTTATATTAGGAGAATACTATGAATCCAGAAAAATTTGAGCGAACTCAATCAAGTTTACTCATTCCAGAAAAATTTATGGATGAGTTTAATTGTAGGACAGAAAATATTTCGAGAGAGGATTACTTGCATGATTTGTTAGAGAGGTACAGGAATGTTTTGCTGTGGAAGACTTTTGAGAAGTTGGATTGTGTGAAAACTGGTTACCAAGAAGAAGGGCAGAATCTTCAGAAGAAGAATTTTCGTCCTGAGAACGCAGATTGGATTGAGCTTGGTGAGTTTGCTCAATGGCTTGGTATTTCCCGAACGGCTCTTTTTACTCTTCTTTTGTTGCTTGACATTGCCGGATGGGACATAATCATCCCTGCCAAGTTCTATGACTTTGGAGTTCCACCCAAGGTCAGTTCGATTGCGATAGGAGTCTATCTCTCAAAGAGAAAAACTATCCGATACAATAGGCTGATACGACATAAGCCAAAGACATAACAGGAAAAAATTCAGAAAAATCAGAAGATCTTAAAAACACAACAGGAGAGATGTACCCAACTGAAAAATTAAAAAGATGGAAGTCTTTTAAAAATACATTCCGGGATCATTTGAATTGCAAGCATAATCCATTTCCAGTGCCAAAGAATATAAACTTCAGATTTATGATTTAATCCTGATTCTACAATTTTTTTTGCTGCGATTTCAGGTTTTGCTGTGAGTATTGGCATTAAGTTATGCCCCTCTGACATTCTTGTGTAAACCGGACCGAGTAGAATTGTAGTAACAGTAACCTTGTCTTTAAATAATTTATTTCTTAGCCCCGAAAGATATGCTGTAAATCCTGCTTTAGCACTCCCATAAAGAAAATTCAACTGCCTTCCTCTAATTCCTGCAACAGAGCTAATTCCGATAATTATGCCTGATTTTCTTTTTTGAAAATATAGAGCGATTGTGTTTAAAAAAGAAACTGCACCAATATAGTTTACGCTCATTGTTTGATAGGCTTCATGAAAATCAGAAAGTGCCTTTTCTTGATTTTTATAATACCCAAAAGAGCACACTACAATATTTGGTAGTTCAGGTAGGGAAGTAATAAAAGGGGCATGAGAGCTATAATCTGTAATGTCAAGATCGTATTGCAGAATTTTTACATTGTATTTTTTTTGTAAGTAGGTGCTGATTGTATTCAGTGAAGATTTGTCCCTACCGGTTAAATACATATCGTAGTTGCGTTTGGCAAAATTTTCTGCAATATGTTTTCCTATGTCGGAGGTTGCCGCAAGTATTAATACTTTTTCCATAGAATTATCATTTAAAATTCTTTTTAATTTGTCTATTCAAAAGTAAATCCATTATTCTATAAATCTTGAAATAATCTTGAGATAATGTTTTCGCAATATTTTCTAAATTCTTAATCTTGCAAAAAAATTATAAGTTAAAAATAAAGGAATCTTAGCTGAAATGATTCTTGTAATTGACTGCTTTAACCTAATTTATAAATTTCCTGAATTAGAGGAGATGATGTATTGCAATAAATTATCTCAAGCAAGAGTTGGTCTTTTGCAGGTATTATTAAAATACCAGAAAAAAAGAAGTAAGTTAGAGATATATGCATTTTTTGACGGGAAAAAAGAATCTGGGAGTGTAGTAAGACAGGAAAATTTAGATGGGATAAAGATTTTTTATAGCCATGAAAGGAGTGCAGACTCCCTAATTAAGCAATTTATTAAAGAAAATCCATTCCCTTCATCTCTACATATTGTTACTTCCGACAAAGACATACTTTTTTATTGTAAAAAATTTAAGTGCAACACTCAAACTTCAGAAATATTTCACGATCACATAGTAGAATTTTTTCAGGAAAAAAATGAATTCACAGAAAAAGAGAGTGATAGAAAACTCGATAGTTCTGAAATTGAGTTTTGGACGGCAATGTTTAAGAAAAAATCTTCGGATAAGAAAAAGTTATGAGCGATAAACAGAAATTTGAATTACTATTCCAGAAACTTTCTTCGTTTAATGATTTTTTACTGACTACGCACAGCAATTCGGATCCCGATGGAATTGGCTCTGAGATAGGACTATATTATCTGCTTACAAAATTAGGAAAATCTGTCCGAATCTTAAATCCAGATAAAACTCCAGAAAAATATACTTTTATGGATCCACAATGTCGCATAACGTATATAGACCCGGATCGGATGACAAATTTTTATGATTCTTCTACTGTAGTGATCTTGGACAATTCTGATTTGAAAAGAATCGGTGAAGTTCAAAATTTCATTAAAAAAGATCTATCGAATCTAATTGCAATTGACCATCACGATGAAGTAGATTATTATTCAGGGTTATTTTTATTTTCTGATATTGGTTCGACTGCAGAAATCGTTTGTGAACTTTTTGAAATTGCTGGAATAGAGCCAGACTATACTTCAGCACTTGCCTTGTATCTTGGAATTGTTATGGATACCGGTCAGTTCAAATATTCCAAGACAAGACCCAGAACCTATGAGATTGCATCTAAACTTGTTCGTCATAATTTTCCTGTTGAAGAAATACTTAGAAAATTGTATGAAGACTATCCTTATGAAAGATTGTTTCTCAAGAGAGATATTTATCAGACGTTGAGTGTTGAACCTGAAAATGGTTTAGCAAGTGTTGTAGTCACGCACGAAGTTTTAAAGAAATACAAAAATTCTAACGGGCTTGGAGAAGGGATTGCAAATGAACTTCTTGGTCCAAAAGAAATTTTTATTGCAGTTATGTTTACCGAGCTTCCCGATTCTAAAGTTAAGATTAGTTTCAGGTCAAAAGGAAATTACAATGTGTGCAACGTTGCTAAGGAGTTTTTAGGTGGGGGACATGCAAATGCAGCAGGAGCTGTAGTCAATGGCGATCTGAGCAAAACTAAAAAAGAAATTCTCAGTAAACTTCGGGATTTATACAAACATACTACTTTGGAATAATTTATGCTTTTTAATTCTATACCTTTTTTGTTTTTCTTTGTTATCGTTTATCTTTTTTATTGGAATATACCTTCAAGATTTCGTTTCAATTTTTTGATTGTGGCAGGACTCTTTTTTTACGGTTTTTTTTCTTTTCCCTTTTTAATTCATTTTTTGGTAGTGATTTCGATAAATTATTTTCTGTACAGAAAAATTCGGAACAAAGAATCTGATCAATACGTTAAAATAGCAGTAGTATTCAATCTCATCAATTTGGGATTTTTTAAATATTTTTACTTCTTTACAACATTTATAGGTGATGTGATCGGATCTGAGTTATTAAAAAAAGCTCCCGATTGGATATCCATAACCCTTCCGCTTGCAATTAGTTTTTATTCATTTCAGATGATTGCAGCAGCAGTGGATGCACATAGAGATGCGTCAGGCGAAACTATTGGAGTGAGAGACTATTTTTTATTTGTAATGTTTTTCCCTGTTTTGATTGCAGGACCGATTATGCGAACTACGGATTTTCTCCCAAACCTGTCAAAGAATATAGAGCCTGATAGAGGTCAAATATATCGAGCTTGCTTTCTTTTAATGAGCGGGCTTATTAAAAAGATCCTTATAGCAGATCCTATTGCAGGCAGGATTTCTCCTGTATTTGCAAACCCTTCCGAGTACGATAATTTTTCACTATTTATGAGTGGGATATTTTATACTCTTCAGGTATATTCTGACTTTTCGGGACTAACCGATATGGCAAGATCAATCGCATTATTTTTAGGATTTGAAATTCCCGAAAACTTTTACGCTCCTTTTTTTTCGACTTCTGGAAGAGAATTGTGGAGAAGGTGGCATGCAACTCTCTCGAATTGGCTTCGAGACTATATTTATTTTCCTTTAGGTGGAAATAGAAAAGGAGAGTTCAGGTCGCATATAAATTTATTTATCACGATGGTGCTTGGAGGGCTTTGGCACGGGGCTGATTATACTTTTGTAGCTTGGGGAGCCTATTGGGGTGCGTTACTCGCCATTGAAAGAATTTTTGTGGATAAGTTAAAAATATCTATCTTGCCGGGAAATCTTTTTACCAAAGTGTTGCAATCCTTATTGATTTTCGTGCTTTTCTCAATCAGTGCATTGATGTTTCGATCTAACAGTGCTTCTTTGATGGTGGATTTATTTGCAGGAATATTTACGAATGATGTAGGATTTTTATCACAGTCGATTGCAAGTGCAAATGGGGGTTGGCTTGTGAGCGGGATGTCTCTTGTTGGAGGGGGAGACGTTTTTCAAATGAATTCTTTGAAGAATTTAGAGAGTTTTGTTTATATGTATATAATGTTTTTAATTTTCCATTATTTTCAGTATAAGCCTGAGTCCTTAAATAAATTTAAAAAATACAGTTTTGTTTTATCTCTTGTGCTTGGAATAATTACGATATTTATGATAACAACTTTGTCACAAGATGGAGATGCGTTTATCTACTACAGGTTTTAAAATGATAAAGAATAAGTTTTTATTAATTCCGTTTTTGATTTTACTCTTGGCATACACAATTGACAAGTTACTTCTTTTAGAAAATATTCAGACCTATTTTACAAAAACTATGTCGGAAGTAAATTATTTCCACAAACCGGAATTATTTGAAGAGTTGAAAATTTATCTACAACAAAATAATCGCAAAAAAGTTTTGGTCTATTTTGGAAACTCCAGAGCTTTATTATTTAATAATGCTTATATTGAAAAAAAATACCCTGACTGGATTTTATTTAATTTTTCTGTTCCGGGTGGGACTCCGGATTATTTTTTGTTTTGGTTGGAGAAATTTGAAAAAGAAAATGTTCGACCAGATTTTATTTTATTAGACAACTCTATTGAGGCGTTTAATTTAAAAGCATTTATTAAGATTGATGAAGTTTTGGTGAATGGTTTAGATTTTAATTTTATCATTCGACACAACGCAAGATATTCTAAAAAAGAAATTACAAATTTCATAGCCAAGAGAACTTTTAGAACGTATCAGTATAGACCTAAGTTCACTACAGTTTTAGAAAGAATAAAAAATGATTTTCTTATCCTGAATATGTACAGAAGTTGGAGGAAGAAAACCAAAGAGAGATTGACTTTAGAAAGGGGGAGTGCATCCTCCGAATTTGCTTCCGGGGTTACGTCTAAGGAAGAAGTGGTAAAGAAATACGCTGAGGGGGATTATCATTCCTACCTAACTCCTTACGAATTTAATTTTGATATGCTAAAATTTCAAAAAGATTGTTTTGAGATTTTGAGTAGAATGAAAATTCCACATTCAGGAATTTGGGTTCGTATAGCTCCTCCTTATTTAGAGCTGATAAAGAATAGGCAAGTTGCGAGAAAGGAAAAGGAGGTATCAACAGTCTATGAAATTTGGTATCCAAAATTAAAAAAAATCCACACAGATACAAACACAGAATTTTGGAATATGAACGAAGACCCATCCTACAAGTGCAATGATTTTTCAGATGCAAGTCACATGTCTCCAAGTTGTTTCCCGGATTATACAGATTTTATTTTTCGTAATATTTTTTCTCAAACAAGAAAATGAATTATGGATGAGATTGCCCAAAAAAAAGCAAAAGTAATCGTTGTCGAGGATGAAAGTCTTATCGCAATGGATTTAACCATTCGATTAGAAAAATTTGGTTATAAAATAATCGGATCTTATGCGAGTGGAGAAGATATCGTGAGAGATATTCATTCTCTCGATGCCGACGTGATAATGATGGATATAAATCTTGATGGAGAGATAGATGGAATAGAAACTGCCGCCGAGATTAAAAAGCTAAAAGACATACCGATTGTTTTTTTGACTGCGTACATTGACGATAAAACTTTTCAGAGAGCAAAACTTACCGAGCCTGCTGCTTATCTTACGAAGCCGTTTATTGAGGCAGAGCTATACAAAACACTTGAGCTTGCCATCTATGGGCATGAAATGAAAAAGAAATTAAAAGAAAGCGAAATGAGCTTGAATTTAATTTTTCAAAATGTTTCAGAATATTTAATCCTATGGGAAGTTGGTAAAGAAGGTTTGAGTTGTTTGAAATGCAATTTGCCTGAGAGAGAAATGCAGGACATTCCTTTGAATCTGGAAAAAAAAGATATACAGTTTGTAAACTTTTGCAATAATGAAAATTTCTTTCAAAAAGAAAAAATAGATACTGTAATTCAAAAAGCAATTTCTGTCAGTTATGAATTGACCAAGGAGTTTAAAGATTCAATCAAATACTATGCAATCCAGATAACTCCGATTACAAAAAATGAAAATACAGTCACTCATATATTAGGTATCATTCGGGATATTACGGAAAGAAGGGTTTCCGAAGAGAATAGACTAATTTTAGAAGCCCAGCTTAGGCAAAGTCAAAAATTGGAAGCGATTGGATCTCTTGCAAGCGGGATGGCACATGAAATCAACAACCCTCTAATGGGTGTGATAAACTATTCTCAATTAATTCGAGACAAGATGGAAAAAGATTCCCAGTTGTGGAAATATGCGTCTTCTATCGAAGAAGAAGGTTATAGGATTTCCACTATTGTTCAGAATTTACTTTCATTTGCTCACAGAAAAAATGATACTAAAAAACCGGAGGAAGTAAAAGATATTATTGATTCAGCACTGAAACTAACTCACTTACTTTTTAAAAAATCTAATATTCATCTCGAAGTAAAAATTCCAGAAGGGCTGCCAAAGGCGATTTGCAGAATTCAAGAAATTCATCAGGTATTGCTGAATTTATTCAACAATTCAAAATTTGCCTTGAACCAAAAATATCCAACACAGAACGAAGATAAAATATTGAGAATTGAAGCAAGTCTGATTACAGAGAAAGAATTTGGTCCGATGATCAGGATACAAGTAGAAGATCACGGCACAGGTATTCGACCGGATATAATAGAGAAGATTTTTGACCCATTTTATACCACCAAACCAAGGAGTGAGGGAACCGGGCTTGGACTTTCAGTGAGTTATGGTATTATTCGAGATCACGACGGACGATTGCTTGTAGAAAGTGAAGAAGGGAAGTTTACAAGATTCAATATTGACTTGCCGACAAACCTAAAGGAATCTATAATTTAGAGAACGATTGATGGAATTTATAGAAATATTTACAGACCCGACAGATAGAATTTTATTAAAGGCAGTAAACGGGGAAAGAATTACAGTAGAAGAAGCTTTAGAGCTTTATGCAAAAGGTGATTTTTTAAAAATTCAGATGGCTGCAAGATTTTTACGTGAAAAGGTTTTATCTCATAAATTCGCAAGCTACACAATGTTTCGTATCGTGAATTATACCAACTTTTGCAATGTAGAATGCAATTTTTGTTCTTTTATGGATGAAATAGGAAGTGGGAAAGGTTACGTTCTGAGTGTTTCGGAAATAATCGAAAAAATGAAATACGCAGTTGAAGAAGGTGCAGATCAGATGTTCCTTCAAGGTGGAGTGTATCCTGAAATTCAATTTGATTACTACCTCGAAGTTTTAGAAAGCGTAAAAAATAAATTTCCAAATATGCACATTCGAGCATTTTCACCGGTAGAGCTAATCAATATGGAAAAAATTACCGGTTTGAAATTAAGAGGAGTTCTGGAGCGATTAAAAAAAGCAGGCTTAGATTCCGTACCGGGTGCAGGGGCGGAAATCCTTACTGAAAGAATGAGGAATATAATCTCTCCAAAGAAAGCATCTGTGAGCGAGTGGGTTCGGGCAATGGAAACGTGCCATGAGGTCGGGCTATTCGGAAGCGCAAACATTGTATTTGGTTCCGAAGAAACACAAATAGAAGTTATCGAGCATTTAGACGTTATACGGAATCTTCAGGATAGAACAGGTGGATTTCATGCGTTTATACCTTGGACTTTTCAACCACAAACGAAGCGTTTTGTAATCAGGAGTGTACCTACTCATGAGTATTTAAAAGTACTTGGGATTTGTAGAATTTTTTTAGATAATATCAAACATATTGAAACTTCTGTTATGGTTTTGGGAAAAGGAGTAGGGCAACTTGCACTATACAGTGGTGCGGATGATATTTCATCTGTAGTGATTGAAGAAAATGTGTTAAGGTCTTATGGTTTAAAAACTGAGAAAGAAGCCTTGAAATTTCTTAGAGATGGTCAGTTTGATCCTTTACGAAGAGACTTGAATTATAATTACGAAAAATATAAAAGATTGTAAACACCTTTTCGACTACAATGTGGGAACTCCATCATTTTGCAGAAATTATGTCTCTTGGAGGATAAATTTTTTTTAGTAAATAGGCAATAAAATCCTTGACGTATAAGAGCCAAAAAATAGAGTGGAATTTCCGGTCAGCGTAGTCATTCTTGTCCACGTAATCGGTATAAGGTCTGAAAATTTTCCCAAGACGAGAATTCTCTTTGTAAGGATTTTGACGGACAAATATTTGTTCTTTTACAACGTATATAGCAATAAACCCCTCACCACTTTTTTCTTGAGGAAAAAAGAAGTGAGGGGCGACATCACCAGTCTCTCTGCCGAGGGGCTGGTATAGAAATTTTTTTTTCAGCACCAGTTTTTATCAAAACTAGTGTTGGATTGTATCTAAAAAGGATACAGTGTCCCTCACCATTTTTTTCTTGAGGAAAAAAGAAGTGAGGGGTTTGCAAAAAATTTCGTTGAGAAAATTCAAATAAAGCAAGTGGTTGTAATCCATTGGTTTATTTGAAAATGAGACAAATAAAAATCCAATTTCTTTTGTCGAAGAAGTTGGTAGGTTCGGAGGATAAGGTGCTAAAGGTCTATGCGAATTAAAAAGTTATATCTTTTTAATTTCGGTCACAGGCTTTTAGTCAATTTAACCTCTGAACGAGTTCCTTATAAAAAATTCCGGATTATCCAACCGGAAAAAATCTCGAGACTAAACTATTCTTCATTCCGTGCGTGAAATGAATTTTTACACATAAGAATGGGGAGTCTGAGGGGCGATGAGCCCCTCAGGAAAGATTCAACAATTCTTTGTTGAGTTTTAAGTAATATGGTCAAGTAAGTAAGGGCATACGGAGGATGCCAAGGCATTGATAGGCGAAGAAGGACGTGGTTTGCTGCGATAAGCAACGGGGAGCTGTAAACAAGCATCGATCCGTTGATTTCCGAATGGGAGAACCCCTGTAGGTAAAACCTACAGACCCAGCCCTTGCACGCAAGAGCTGGGAGCGATACCCGGGGAACTGAAACATCTTAGTACCCGGAGGAAAAGAGAAAGAAATTGATTCCGAAAGTAGCGGTGAGCGAAATTGGAGTAGCCCAAACCCCTGTCTATGTTACAGCTTCGATGCGCTGTAGCAGGGGTGTTGTAGGACCGACAGGCACAGATCGAAATGTGCGACGAAGTTACAAAATTTACAGTTAGCGGAAAGGTTTTGGAAAAGCCTGCCAGAGAGGGTGAAAGCCCCGTAGGCGAAAATTGTAGATCTTCGGTCGGTATCCTGAGTACCACGGAACACGTGTAATTTTGTGGGAATCTGGGGAGACCACTCCCCAAGGCTAAATACTTATCAGTGACCGATAGTGAACTAGTACCGTGAGGGAAAGGTGAAAAGTACCGGGGGACCGGGGTGAAATAGTACCTGAAACCGTATGCTTACAAGGTATGGGCGCCCTTCGCATAATTTATTTTTTTAATTTTGGAGCAGTTAGTCGCCCCGAAGACAGATGGCTGAAGATAGAAGACTGATGGATCAGTTTTCAGAATTCAGTGTAGTAAATGTTTTCGGGGAGAGGTGGAATAGTTGTGAATAGCAATCTTTTCTGTCCTCAGTCATCAGACCTCAGTCGTCTGTGACCCTTCGCGACTCAGTTCCAAATTTTCAAGAAAAAGTAAAGTATGCGAAGGGTCACCGTGTGCCTTTTGTAGAATGAGCCGGCGAGTTACTTTGTGTTGCAAGCTTAAGGTAGTGAGATACCGGAGGCGAAGCGAAAGCGAGTCTGAATAGGGCGAGAAGTAGCACGGAGTAAACCCGAAGCCAGTTGATCTACCCATGAGCAGGCTGAAGGTGGGGTAAAACCTACTGGAGGGCCGAACCGGTAAACGTTGAAAAGTTTTCGGATGACTTGTGGATAGGGGTGAAAGACCAATCAAAATTGGCAATAGCTGGTTCTCCTCGAAATAGCTTTAGGGCTAGCGTCATTTGTTTAGTTATAGGGGTAGAGCTACTGATAGGACTAGGGGACCTACAAGTTTACCAAACCCTCTCAAACTCCAAATACTATAACTCCAAAAAATGGCAGTCAGACTACGGGGGATAAGCTCCGTGGTCGAAAGG
>JABTUZ010000003.1 GCA_015075105.1 Leptospiraceae bacterium
TGTGGGCGGGCGTGGATTCTGTTTGGGAGCAGGAAAAACTTGAAGCCAGAAAAATGCTTGAAAATGCCGCAGAATCCCACACGTCAGGTGCACGCTTTGTTAGACCCGCTCTTGATTTTAGAAGTGTCCTAGTTCTTTGTTCGTTGCCCATTTGCGAAGTTTATCCATTGCCTGCGTTTGAATTTGTCTTACTCGCTCTCTTGATACACCAAGTTTTTCACCAACATAAGCAAGTGTTGATGTTTCTCCATTTTCAAACCCATATAACAAACGAATGACCAATGACTCTCTTGGATTCAAGATTGATATGCCTTCCGCAATAATTTCTTTCAGTTGACTGGAAGAAATTTCTTCTTCTATTGAATCTTTTTCGTCAGAAAGAAGTTCCCCAAATTCAGTACCTTCAAAATTCTTTAATGGCTCATCTAATGACTGTATTTTTTGTGAAACTTTTTGAATTCCTTCAAGACGTTTGAGGGAAATTCTCATTGCTTTAGAAATCTCGTCTTGGGTTGGAAATCTTCCAAGTTTATTCGTTAAGTCACTTTTTGCTTTTTGCAATCTAAGAATATCATCCATCAAGTGTGCAGGTAATCTTACTGCTCTACCGCCCGATGCAACCCCCCTACTTATAGTTTGCCAAATCCACCATTTTGCATAGGTACTAAACCTATACCCTAATTTGGGGTCGTATTTTTCGATAGCCTTAATTAAGCCTATATGCCCTTCCTGAACTAAATCTAGGAGCGTTAAACCAGTCCAAGTATATTTTTTGGCTACATTGATTACTAACCTAGAGTTGGCTGTAATTAATAAATTAAAAGCGTCTCTCCCGTATTCAATTTTCTGTATAAGTTCTTCTTTTTGGGAATAGGTTAGTTTTTTTGACGAAGATAATAATTTCTTTTTTGCGGTCTTTGCTTCTTCAACTTGCGTAGCCAATTGAACTTCTTCTGCGGCAGTTAATAATGGAACTTCTCTTACATCCATAAGAAATAGAGCGACAATATCGGGTGATGCCGAATTGTCGAAAATTGATAAATCGTATTTTGAAACAAATTTTGTTCTCATTGTTGTTTGATTATATCAGTCGAAAGGGTAGGTATGATGACTATATAGTGTAGACTTATATACATCACGTCCAGATAATACACCAACATGAAACATAGCGTACTCAAGAAAATCGGTCAAAACATACGTACTTGCCGTATCAACAAGGGTTTATCCCAAGAACGATTGGCGGAAATATGTGGTTTGCACCGAACTTATGTTGGTAGTGTTGAACGGGGCGAAAGAAACATAAGTATTTTGAATCTTGAGCGAATCGCCAATGCCCTTAATACCACAATAAAGGATTTGCTCAATGACCACAACAATTCAACAGACTGAAGAATATCGCGCAAAACTAGAAAACTGTCTCAATATCTTAAGAAGCAAAATTGAAAAAATCCAAATTGGAAGTAGTAAACAATTTCCTTTTGGATGGAGAAAAGCGGCTAAAGGCAGAACAGTTTGGAGAATTGTAGAAGAAGCAATTAATCAGAATTTAGAAAAATTCCATGAAGAATTGGGAATTGAATCTATTGAGCCGTCTGATTCTGAGGTCAGTGTATATGATACGAAATTAAAATTTCAAGGCGATAAGGATTTTATATACACCAATATCAAATCTGCGGTTCTTGGCGGAAGAACAAATAAAGATGATATTTCTAAGGCTAATGGATTGCAGGAATTTTTTCAGCAAGATATTGATAGGCAATTATTTATTTCGACTTTTGTAATTCGTTTTGACGATGAAATGACAATCAGTTTAACCGATTGCCATGTGATGCCGATAATGTGGTTGCCTGATATATATGTAAATCCAAGCAATAATGGAAACTTACAATCTTCCAAGTATAAAGATGTAAATGATGCAATCAAAAGAACTAACAAGGAATTTTTTGCTGAATTATCGTCTGCTGTGGAAGTGGCACAGGGCAAGCGAAGAAAAAAACAAGGATAAAAATTACGAGTATCGTATTGGGTTTTTGCAAAAATCCAATACGATTTTTTTTGTTTCGTCCGTAATTTTCCCTGCTCCAAAGACAATATCATCAATTTCAGAAAGATATTTTCCAACTATGTTTCCATTGATTTTATTAGTGTAAACATGTTGACTTATTCTTGCCAATTCGGTTTTCTCGCCTAAAGAAAATTCTATGACGGGGATTCTTGATAAATAACCAGATGTAATCATATTGGAACGAATTAATACTCCCCTGACCATGTACATTACTAAACTGCTGTTTAGATAGGACATCAGCCACCATATATCCTCTTTGTCACATATTATGTTTGGATTTACGCCATAAGTAGAATTTGGAGGTAAGTAGCAAGCGGTAAATTGAACTCCCATAGAAGAGCATGTTATGCCTTCTTTGAATAATAGTTTTTTATTTCTAACCATAAATGTTTTGACTTTTTTTTCTATTTCAAGAAAATCAGACGGGAGATAGCCATCTGGCTCTGTAAAAAAACGTCTTGACGCAGGGTTTTTATAAAAGGGGATTGTATATTTATCATCTTTAGTACGGGAAATATATTCCCCATCATTTCCAGTTGAAATTCCAGTTATACATTGGTATTTTTCACCCAGTCTAGGCAGTTGGAAAAGGGTTGTTATCTCTTTAGGGCTTCCAATTGTGAATTCTAAATTGTCTCGGCTATCGCTCAGAACAATTTCAGAAATACTATTTTTTTCAAAACAACCTTCGTCTAATCGCCCGATAAACTCTTGTGTATTCAAGGTTCTGTTTAAAGTATGAATAGTTCCTTGATATTGTTTGCCTTTTTGCAATATCAATAAACAAGTTCTAATATCGGCTTTCTGGCTAAGAAATAAATCAGTTGGACATAATAGCAGGTAATGAATAGAACACTCTCTAAGAATTTGCCTTCTTAATCCTTCGTGCATTTTTGCTGTCAAAAACGAATCAAGTGTTATCAACCCAATAACAGCACCTTCTTTTGCAAGATTGATAATTGAAGAAATGAACATTGCATACATGTTTGCAACGCCCACATCAGGAAACAAGCCTAGTAATTGAGATTTGTTTTTTTGAATGTATTCGGTTTCATGGCAATTGTAGGGAGGATTGGCAATATAAAAATCATGTGGAAGATGATTCATTAGACCGAAAACAGTCTCATTAACTTTATTTCCATACAACGCAAAGAAATCTTGTTGAGCAAAATTTGATTTGCTATGCACCCCGTAATCTACAATATCAATGCTTTCTATTTCTTTACCTTGTTCGTAGAAAACATCCAGCATTTCTTCTTTACCAACGCAAGGGTCTAAAACTAAACTGCCACCCGAATTAATTTCCAACATTTTTTTAGATAAAAAATCGGAAACAAATTTGGGAGTTGAGTAATATCCATTTTCCCTTCTGTCCACCCCATCCAAAGTTAATACTTCTTTCTTGTGTCTACCCATTCCAAAGCCTCACAATTTTCATAATTTCTAAAGATTATAGCAGAATATAGTCATCAACCATTAGAGAAAACGCTAATTTTGCAAGGAAGGGTCT
>JABTUZ010000004.1 GCA_015075105.1 Leptospiraceae bacterium
GCCTTTAATTACAGTTGAGTGAAATAGCTTGTGAAGCCCATTTGGTAATATTGTATTGTTAGCTTTTGGAAACGGATTGAAGATTGAATTTCCTTCCCATTCTCCCCAAAAGTACAATTCTGCTTGTTTTGGATTCAAATCATTCAGACCGTTTATATAATGTCCGTTATTTTGAATGAACTTCCTAAAATGGACATTGTCATTACTCCATTCACGAATAATATTATTGGCGATTTGTCTATAACCGTTTCCTAATCTAAAAGGCTTTTGATGTCCTGGGTGATTAAGTTGAATTTTCATTATGTATGCCTTTTTATTTTTTTGATAGTCTATCGTTTTGCGGTATGTTCTTCTATTCTGTCAGCCATTTGAACCATATTTTTTGATCAATAATTGGAATGTTATTTTGTTCACAAACCTTCATTGTGTGTCCCGTTCCACCCTCTTTTGGTTTATCTAAGTCGTCATAGAATATGCCAAAAGTTGCTGGCTTTATTCTGTCAGTTCCAATTGCTTTTATCGTGTCTCGTATTATATAAGCTGCTTTTATTGTATAACGATTTTTGTTACCTGAGACAAATTGGTCAATTAGCTTTTCAGTTTTCTTATTGCTTTTAGACTGATACACCACTTCGGGTTCAGCAGCAATGCTTATTTCGTCCAAAGAAATAGTTTCATATGCTTGATTTGTTTTTTCTCTGTGTCCAGAATATGGTGTAATTACTTGTAATCTTTTATAGTCGACTGCGGTAACACCATCAGAAAACAGTTGGTCTGAGCCTTCAGCATTTCCGCTTCTAAAAATCATACTTTTTGTCTTAGAAGCTAACAAGTTTCCAAGTGCTATCAACCTTTCTTTATCTGTTTCTAAAACATTTCTTTTCCCTTCAAGAAGAACAATAGAATTAGGTTTATCAAACTGTTTTATAAATTCTTGTAATGTCATTGCCTTACCTTTGAGGTGTACCCGTTTTAGTGGAGAGATTTTTAAGCCACAAATTTTTCTTCAAACTTTGAAGGGCTTTGATAGCCAATGAAAGAATGAAGTCTTTTCCTATTGTAAAATACTTCAATATATTTGAAAACATCTTTTCTCAATTCTTCATAATTTTCAAATTTATTTCTATAAATCAATTCTGTTTTGATTGTCTTGAAAAAAGATTCTGCAACTGCATTATCCCAACAATCTCCTTTGCGGCTCATACTGGATTCAAAACCATTCCAGAATAAAATTTTCCGGAACAGATTGCTTTGATATTGAGAACCTCTGTCCGAATGAAATATTAATCCCGAAGCAGGCTTCCTTTTTCTGATGGCACTTCTGAGAGCATCAATCACAAGTTCTTTTTTCATATGGTTTTTCAACGACCAGCCAACTACTTTTCTGGAATATAAATCGACGATTACACACAAATAATAAAATCCATTTTTTATTTTGATATATGTAATATCAGAAACCCAAACTTTATTTGGTGCATATGCAAAAAAATTTCGATCCAGGAGATTTGGAGAGACTGGGAGATTTTGATTCGTTACAGTTGTTGTGACTTGAAATCTTGCAGGTTGAATACCCTGTATTTTCAGCTCTTTCATGAGTCTTTTTACTCTTCTTTTCCCTATAAAATTTTCCTGTTGATGTAGCTCTTTTACAATTCTCCTCGCTCCATAAACTTTTTCGTTCTCTTCGTAAATATTCAATATCTTTCGTTTCAGAATTCCATCTTGAAATTTTCTTTCAGAAGAATTGGCTCTCCGCTTCTTGTAATAGTTACTGGGTGATATTCCTAAAACCCTGCACATTCTCTCTACCGTATATTCCTTACGGTTTTCATTTATCACAGATACTATTATTTCTGTAGTTTTGAGAGAACGGCCATAGCCTTTTTTAAGATATCACGTTCCATCTTTGCTTCGGACAATTCATACTGAAGCTGTTGGATTTCAATATCTTTGGGATCGATTTTCTTTTCCATTATATCACCTTTCTTGAATTGTAAATTCTTTCTCCAATGATACAAAAGATCTTTTCGTATTCCTAAATTGGAAGCAATTTCTTTTGCTGATTTGCCGGATGAAATAAAATGATTTACTGCATCCTTTTTGAATTCCTCTGTATATGTTTCCCTTGTTTTTGGTCCCTTGGTCATTTTTATCCTCTTTTAAAGGCTAAAATTTCTACACTTTTTCGGGTACAGTTCA